>NZ_LWGH01000809.1:0-20324 GCF_001635395.1 Sulfitobacter sp. HI0129
CTGCTCAAACGGCTTCCCATCGCGCATGACGGTCTGCGCCCGCTGGATGAGGCGATCTCCACCGCCGGGGGTGTTTCCTTTGACGCTGTGGATCAGGGGCTGATGCTGCGCGCTGTGCCGGGTGTTTTCGTTGCAGGCGAAATACTCGATTGGGAAGCCCCCACGGGGGGCTACCTTCTGACGGCCTGTCTGGCTACGGGCCGTTGGGCAGGTGCGCATGCGGCAGAATGGGCCGCAGCGCGCTAGGAAGCGGGCGGTGTCTTCGATTGCGCGGCCTTGAACGCAGGCCGGTCGCGGAGCGATTTCGCCCAGCGGAAAAGCTTGTCCTCGATCCGCGGGAATCCCGCCCCGATCGACCAGTTGATGCAATGCACCGCCAGAATATCCGGCACCGTAAGCTGCGACCCCATCAGGAACGGCCCGTCCAGCCGATTGGAAAGCGTGGCCGCCGCACGGGAAAACTCGGTCTTCAACCCCTGAAGGGCAGGTGTCAGGCGTTCTTCTTCCGGCAAGACGAAGCTGTGTTTAGTGAAAGACCAGAGGATCGCATCCATTTCGTCGATCAGCCAAAGTGTCATCGCATCCTGTCTGGCGCGTTCCACTGTGCCTGCCGGAGCGGTCAGCCGGCCGTGCTTATCCGCAAGGTAGGTCATGATCGCGACCGAATCCGTGAGGATCGTATCGCCCTCCTGCAAGGCGGGAATCTTGCCGGATGGATTGTAACGCCTGGCCTCGTCCGACCGGGGGGCGGCGGGCACATGGGTGTAATCTTCGCCCAGTTCTTCAAGCATCCACATGACGCGGAATGAACGGGTGCGGGTCGCTCCTATGACAGTATACATCGGGTCCTTTCCGGCTCAGCGGCCCTTGGCGCCATACATGGCGATTCGAATGAAAACACGTTCCACCAGCGCCAGCGCGGGCGCGCGCTGCCCGGCGGATCGCAGGGTAAGATCGGTGTCGGTGAGCATGGAGAGCGCAGTTTCGAGCTTCTGCGGCCCCCAGTCGCGCGCCTGACGCTGAACCCGGTCCCGGTCGCGCACGCCGAAGAGCGGCGCGCCGGGGCTGGCGGATACACGGTAGAGCGTGCGGAAATGCCGGATCGCAAAGATCATCAGGGTCACCGGGTTCACGCCCTGCGCCTGCAACCGCGCCATGAGGGGGCCTATCTCTCCCGTACGGTGTTCCGCCACGACATTCAGGATGTCGTCCACCTCGGCTTCGGTCGAGTTGGGCGCGCAGGCGGCCACATCAGCGGCAGTCAGTGGCGTTTCATCCTGCCATTTGTAGAGCGCGATCTTTTCCAGCAACTGACGAAAGTCGCCGGGATCGAGGATGCGGGCAAAGTCGCTCAGTTGCGCCATCGCCTCGCCTTCGGGCTTCAGCCCGGCCTCGGCCAGTCGGCGCTCGATTTCCGCCCGGTCGGGGGGCGTGTCGTAAATGGCGGCGGCATAGGCTGTCCCGTGGGACTGGAAGGCCTTGAGTATCTTGGATGTTTTCTTCAGATCGCCCGCTGTCACCACGATTTGCGCGTCCCCCGGCAGCCAAGCGCCCAAGGCATCGATCACGATCTGGGCGATAGTGTCGTTGGCGTCTTCCACCAGCACCGCGCGGGGGCCGGGGAAAAAGCCGGTGGCCTTGATCGCGTCCAGCAGAAAGGGCGCGTCCCTGCGCAGGTCGGCCCCCACGATGCGCGCAAGGCGCATTTCTTCTTCCGCGTTCTTTCCAAGAAGCGCAGAAAGATATTCCTGCCGCTTCAGGGCCACCCGCATTGCATCGCTGCCGTAGATCAGGATGCCGGTCTTCTCTGGGTCCGGTCGCCGGAACAGCGCATTCGCGTCGCGCGGCGACAGCTTCATGAAGACAGGTCGGCCGCGTAGAGCCGCGTCACGATCTGGTCGGCCAGAATCACCATCAGGCGTTTCTGCGCGTCCTGCTCGGCGGCGAGTGTCGCGACGGTGGTGCCGGTCGTGGAATAGCCAGTGAAGTTTTCGACCCGGCCGGTGACCACCGCACGCCCGTCGGAAAGATCCCGCAGAACGTAATCCACCGCACCGATCAGGTCATAGCGCTTGATATTGCCGGTGGTATCGATGTTCAGCCCTTCTTCGGTGACAATCGTCGTGAGCGCCAAGCCATAGGAAGGTGACCGCGCCCGACCCAGCCGGGTTTCCAACTCGCGGGTCAGGATATAGTCGAACCTGTTTTCCGGGTCGTCCACCAACACGCGGTTCTGCAGCGCCATGCCATTGCCGCCCGGTCCGTAGACCGGCTGAAATCCGCAGGCCGCAAGGGCCAGCGGCAAGAGCAATATGGCGCGACGATCAAGCAACGACATTCACGATCCGCCCGGGCACGACGATGACTTTTTTCGGGGCCGCGCCATCCAGCGTTCGGATGACCGCCTCATGTCCCAGTGCGAGCGCTTCGACCTCATCCTTGGGCATATCGGCGCGAACCTTGATTTCCGCGCGGCGCTTGCCGTTGATCTGTATCGGCATGGTGACCGTATCGTCCACCAGCATCGCTTCGTCCGCCACGGGCCAGGGCGCGGTGGCGATAAGCCCCTCGCCGCCCTGCATCGCCCAGATGTCCTCGGCCAGATGCGGCGTCATGGGCGCCATGAGCTGTGCCAGCGTCATGATCGCCTCCCGCTGGGAATCCTGCCCCGCCTGCGACTTCTGCAGCGTCGCGGTAAAAGCGTAAAGCTTGGCGATGGCCGCATTGAAGCCGAAGGATTCGACCCCCACCGTGACATCGTGGATTGTCTTGTGCATCGCGCGCATCAGGTCTTCGTCGCCGGTGCCTTGGGCGTTCTCCTCCATCCCGGCAATCCGGTCGGAGATGTTCCAGACCCGCGACAGGTGCTTGTAGGCCGCTTCCGCCCCGCTCGCCGTCCATTCGACATCCCGTTCGGGCGGGGAATCGGACAGGACGAACCAGCGCGCCGTATCTGCCCCGAACCGGTCGATGATGCCCAGCGGATCGACCACGTTCTTCTTCGATTTCGACATCTTCGCCGAAGGAATGATCTGCACTTCCGTCCCGTCGGCCAGTTTTCCGTCGGTCACCTCCTCCGGCAGGTGATAGACCGGGCGGCCCCGTTCGTCTGTCGTCTGGTATATTTCATGGGTGACCATGCCCTGCGTGAAGAGCGCGTCGAAAGGTTCGACCGCAGAGGCGGGCAGATGCCCGGTGATATGCATGGCGCGGGCGAAGAAGCGCGCGTAGAGCAGGTGCAGGATCGCATGTTCGATCCCGCCGATATACTGGTCCACGTTCATCCAGTACTCGGCATCTTCCAACCGCGTCGGCGTCTCCGCATGGGGCGCGGTAAAGCGCGCGTAGTACCACGAGGAATCGACGAAAGTGTCCATCGTGTCGGTTTCACGGCGGGCCGCCGCCCCGCAGGCAGGGCATTCGGTATCGCGCCATGTGGGGTGCCGGTCCAGCGGGTTGCCCGGCACGTCCAGCGTAACGTCATAGGGCAGTTCTATCGGCAGGTTCTCTTTCTTTTCCGGCACGACGCCGCAGGCGTCACAGTGGACGACCGGAATGGGGCAGCCCCAGTACCGTTGCCGCGACAAGCCCCAGTCGCGCAGGCGGTACTTCGTCACGCCCTGTCCGACACCGTTTTCCTCGCAGAAGGCGATGGCCGCATCGATCGCCTTTTCGCCGGTTTGATGGGTATCGCCCGCGAAACCGCGGATATAGAATACCTTCTCTGTCTTGGGGGGGACATAGGCTTCGTCCAGCCGGTCCGCATGGTCCTCGTCCGGCAGAAAGACCGGGGGAATCGGCAAGCCGTATTTCGTGGCAAAATCGAAATCGCGCTGATCATGCGCGGGGCAGCCGAAAATGGCGCCGGTGCCGTAATCCATCAGAATGAAGTTGGCGATATAGACAGGCAGTTCCTGTGCGGTGTCGAATGGATGGCGAACCCGGATGCCGGTATCGCGGCCCAGCTTCTCGGCTGTTTCGATGGCTTCTTCCGTTGTGCCGCCCTTGCGGCATTCCGCGACAAACGCCGCGACTTCGGGGTCTTCACGCTCCAACGCGCGGGCGAGCGGATGGTCGGGCGAAATGCCGACGAAGGATGCGCCGAGCAAAGTATCCGGGCGGGTGGTATAGACTTCGATCCTGTCGAACCCCTCGGGGGCATCGAGGGTCGAAAAGGCGAACTGCAGGCCGCGGGACCGCCCGATCCAGTTCGACTGCATGAGCTTGACCTTCGCAGGCCAATTATCGAGCGTATCGAGCGCCTCCAACAGCTCTTCGGAATGGTCGGAGATCTTGAAGAACCATTGCGTCAGTTCGCGCCGTTCCACCAGCGCGCCAGAACGCCAGCCGCGTCCGTTTTCGACCTGCTCGTTTGCAAGCACCGTCATGTCCACCGGGTCCCAGTTCACCACCGCATTCTTGCGATAGACCAGTCCCGCTTCGAGGAAATCGAGGAAAAGGGCCTGTTGCTGACCATAATATTCCGGGTCGCAGGTGGCGAATTCGCGGCTCCAGTCGATCGAGAGGCCCAATGGTTTCATCTGGGCGCGCATGTCGGCGATGTTGCCATAGGTCCAGTCACGCGGATGCCCGCCCGTCGCCATCGCGGCATTTTCGGCGGGCATTCCGAAGGCGTCCCAGCCCATGGGGTGCAGCACGTTGTGGCCTGTGGCGATCTTGTGGCGCGCCACCACGTCCCCCATGGTATAGTTGCGCACATGGCCCATATGGATGCGCCCCGAGGGGTAGGGGAACATCTCGAGCACGTAGTATTTCGGTTTGTCGGCGGAGCGGACGGCCTTGAAGATGTCGTCCTTTTCCCAGGCAGCCTGCCAGCGGGATTCAATCTTGGAAGGGGTATAGCGGGGCATGTACGGACCTCGGAGCGATGTAGAACGCCGGGGCCCGGAAATCACGTGGCCCGGCGCATCTGAAAGCGGGAGCGGGCGGCTTCAGAGCCGGTTGTCGGCGATGCGCAATTCGCGGGCACGGCTGAGAATGGCATCCTCCACCGCGCGCTGGGTGGCCTTGCTGACCGGCTGCCCGCCATTGGTCTGAAGCGCAAGGTTGAGCGATCTTGCATCCAGCGCGGGATCGTCGATTAGCACGGTGGCGCGATAAGGCCGCCCGCCGCCCGGCGGCACGCCGTATCCCGTCACGATAACACCTGTGAAAGGATCCACGGACTGGACCGGCATGAAATCGAGAACCTCGAGAGCAGCGGACCAGAGATACCTGTTCACCGAGACCCGGGTTTCGGGTGCGTTATTACTGAAGAGCGACCAGATCGTGTTTTCCGGGTTGGATTCCACATAACTGGGATTGTTGGGGTTGTTGTATTGCGCCGGCCGTTCCGTTGCAGGAGAGCCGAAGCTGCGCAGGGCGCCGCAGGCGCTCAAAGCCCCCATCGCTGTCAAGACGATGGCGATCCTGCCTATGGATGGACGCGACATGCCAATTCCCTTTGCCTGTTCGCGGTCAGGTCTACCCAAGGCGGAAGGGCGCGGCAAGGTCTATGTCCGCGCGCGGGGAGGCGCCGGCTTCGGCGGATCGATGCCAACTCGGGCGGGTATCAGGCAAATGTGTGGCAAAGCTGCACCAATGAACGTGGCAATGAAATGGGGGGTTTCACTGTTCTTGCCAACATGAGGCGGAAGGATGCAAACACCCTGCATACCCTTACCGGATTCCCCGGTCTGGGCATGTGAATTCAAACCGAGGGAAAACTCATGAAAAAAGTTCTCTTCGCTTCAACAGCTCTGGTTGCGACCGCGGGCGTTGCAGCAGCAGAAGTCGACTTCAGCGGTTACGGCCGCTTCGGTGTTCTGTACAACGAAAACGCGACCGGCCAGGATGAAACAAACATCACCAGCCGTTTCCGCCTGCAGATCGACGCGACAGCCGAGTCTGATATGGGCGTCACCTTCGGTGCACGTGCACGTATCCAGCAGAACAACACTGACAAGAACTTCACAGTTTCCCCCGGTACTGCTCCGGGTACTGTGAACGTTGCAGGCGGTAACGCGTCTGGCACCGGCATCAACGGCGTCCGCTTCTTCGCCCGTTCCGGTGGCTTCGAAGTCGGCGTTGGCAACATCTACGGTGCTCTGGAATTCATGCCCGGCATGTACCCGATCGACCTTGGTCTGACCGGTCTGGCCTATGAATACACCGCCTACAACTTCCGTGGCGACGCGTACTCCTCCGGTGGTGCTGGTGCAGCTGGTCAGAACGGCCTGGAAGTCCTGTACTCCTTCGGTGACTTCTCCATGCACGTGTCCGCATCCGACGTGAACGACCGCGTTGCAGCGCACTTCGCATACACATGGAACGGCTGGACTCTGGCAGTTGCTGGTCAGGACTCCAACTCGGCAGCCGACACTGACTTCGCTGTGTCCGCTGGCGGTTCGCTCGGCTTCGCCGACCTGACACTGGCCTATGCAGACAACGGCACAGGCGGTAACCGCACTGTTCTGACCGGTCGTTTTGACGTTGGCGCAGCGACAAACATCGAAGTCTACGTTGCAAGCAACGACGCAAACGGCAACGCCGGTGCGGTTGATGACGAATCTTACGGTATCGACTTCAACCACGACCTGGGCGGTGGCACATCGCTCCGCGGTGGTGTTGCATCGCGTTTCAATGACAACGTGATTGCCGACCTCGGTGTTCGCTTCAACTTCTAAGTTGAACGACATCTGACGAATTGGGGCAGGCCTTCGGGTCTGCCCCTTTTCTTTTGGCGGGGCGCGATGTTACCTCCGATCCCGAAAGGGGAGTTTCCATGAGCTTGCAGGACATTCGCGACCGGATCGCAAAGGCCGAGGAATCCGCTGGGCGCGATTCCGGCTCTGTCGAGTTGATCGCGGTAAGCAAGGTGCAGCCCAACCCGCGTATCGAGGCGGTGCTGGAGGAAGGTCACCGAACTTTCGGTGAGAACCGCGTGCAGGAAGCGCAGGGCAAATGGCCCGCTTTCAAAGAGACCTACAGCGGGATCGAACTTCATCTGATAGGCCCGCTCCAGACCAACAAGGCGCGGGCTGCGGTGGAACTGTTCGATGCCATCCATTCCGTGGACCGTCCCAAGCTGGCCCGCCAACTGGCGAACCTCGCGCAGGAGCGGGGAGCATCCCCGCAGCTCTTCGTTCAGGTCAATACGGGGGAGGAGGATCAGAAGGCCGGGGTCCTGCCTGCCGATGCCGATGATTTCATCGCCGAATGCAAGGCGATGGATTTGACGATTGCGGGGTTGATGTGCATCCCGCCTGCGGCAGAAGAACCCTCCCTCCATTTTGCGCTGTTGGCGAAGATCGCTGAACGCAACGGGCTTGCCGGGATGTCCATGGGCATGAGCAGTGATTTCGAACGGGCCATCGCGTTGGGGGCGACCCATGTGCGGGTAGGCTCGGCCATATTTGGTGAACGCGTGAAAGGCTGATACGTTAGCCTCGTTCGCGAACGATCAGTCGGCTCCGCGGCGTCAGCCGTGCCGCAATACTGTGCAGATCGGACCGTTTGAGCGCGACACAGCCTTCTGTCGGATATCCGGGTCGCCGCCACTGATGGATGAAAATGGCGGACCCTTTCCCGGCGCGCGCGACGGGCCAGTTCCAGTCGGTCACAAGTATAAGATCATAGAGAGGATCGGCGCGATACATCCGCTCATGGCTGCCGTCGAACGGTGCGGTTACCGCGTGATTGTAAGCCGCCTTTGCCGGATCGTCGCACCACAGATCCCGCGGCCCGATGGGTACCGCCCAACTGACCGGAGGCGACAGCCGGTCGGGGCGGTAGTACATGCCGACGATATGATGGGTTCCGACCGGGGTCGCACCGTCGCCTTCCTGCTTGTCGCGCCGGATACCGCCCTTGCCGATGACGCAAGGGTAGACCCTTCCGCCGAAGCGCAGCCCGGTGGGGGTGAGCAGCAGATCTTCGACTGTCACAGCAGGTGCCCTGATTTCTCGGCCTTGGTGGCGAGGTAATCGCGATTGTGCCGGTTTTCCCCAACCGCGAGCGGTACGCGTTCGCTCACCTCGACGCCGCTGGCGCGCATCATGTCCACCTTTCGGGGATTGTTCGTCAGCAGACGTACCGCGCTGAAACCCATGGACTTCAAAATGTCCGCGCCGAGCCGGAAATCCCGTTCATCATCCTCGAAGCCGAGCCTGTGGTTCGCCTCGACCGTATCGAATCCCTGATCCTGCAGCGAATAGGCGCGCATCTTGTTCGCCAGTCCGATCCCGCGCCCTTCCTGATTGAGGTAGAGCAGAACGCCATTTCCTTCCTCACCCATTTGCGCCAGCGCGGCCCGAAGCTGGGGGCCGCAGTCGCATTTGAGGCTGCCCATCAGGTCGCCGGTAAAACAGGCCGAATGAAGCCGCGCCAGCACGGGGCGGGCGCGGTCCGGGCGCCCGATTTCGACGGCGTAATGTTCTTCCCCGCCGTCTTCGGGCCGGAACACATGCAAGCGGCCCGCTTCGGATACTTCCATCGGCAGACGTGCGTTCACTACCGGGTGCAGCAGGCTGCGCTGGCTCAGATGGGGCAGGATTTCCGCAAGGCTCAACCGGGTGAGGCTTTCCGCATCCGGCAGGCGTTGCTCAGGCTCCAGCCTGAGGATGAGCGCCGCGGGCAGCAGGCGCGCGGATTTGATGAGTTGCAGCGCCGCGCGATGCAGGCTGGCGTCACCCTCGCGGAAGGTCTGGAACGGCCCTTTCAAGGGCGCGCGCAGGTCATCGGAAGGATCGGCAATGCTCTGCACCCAGGCCGGGGTCGCGTCAGCCGGCAGGGCGATCCGCGCCACGTCGCCATCGTAGGCCCGCGCCTTCAGCGTCGCGGCACGGCGCCCCGTCACGGCGAGGACAGGTTGACCCCCCAGAGCCAGAACCGCTGCAAGGCGTTTGCCTGCGAGCGTTTCCGCAGCCAGCACAAGATAGGGGGTCCCGTCATCTATGATGAGCGGCACGCCCATGCGCAGGTCGGCGCGCGCGCGTGCAAGCTGTTCTGTTGTATCTGGCGCGAGGCTCATGGCGCGTAATATCTCCGCTGGACATTGGCCCTATCTAGGCCAAGGTGACATGAAATGAAACAATCCCCCCTCAAACGCACACGAGACCGTGAGGTTTGAACACGAAACCTTGTTGGGTTCGTGTCTAACGTACATTTCACGAGTAATCGAACGGAGGTATGCGATGACGCAGCTCAAGAAGATTCTGTTGGTGGACGATGATGACGATCTGCGCGAGGCGCTGAGCGAGCAGTTGATCATGACCGAAGATTTCGACGTCTTCGACGCATCCAGCGGGGCAGAGGCGATGGACCGCACCCGCGAAGCGCTCTTTGATCTCGTGATCCTGGATGTCGGGCTCCCCGATACGGACGGGCGGGAGCTTTGCCGCCGGATGCGTAAGCAGGGTGTCAAAAGCCCGATTCTGATGCTCACCGGGCATGACAGTGATGCCGATACGATCCTCGGGCTGGATGCCGGTGCCAATGATTACGTCACCAAGCCCTTCAAGTTTCCTGTCCTGCTGGCGCGAATACGCGCGCAGCTGCGCCAGCATGAACAATCGGAGGATGCGGTTTTCCAGTTGGGGCCGTACACCTTCAAGCCCTCGATGAAGATGCTCACCACGGAGGATGACAGGAAAGTCCGTCTGACCGAGAAAGAGACCAATATCCTGAAGTTCCTCTATCGCAGCGAGGACGCCGTCGTCCCGCGGGACGTACTGCTGCACGAGGTCTGGGGCTACAACGCCGGTGTCACGACACACACACTGGAGACGCATATCTACCGCTTGCGTCAGAAGATTGAACCCGATCCCTCGAACGCCCGGCTGCTCGTTACGGAATCGGGCGGATACCGCCTGATGAGCTGATCCGCGATTTAATCGGGAACCATGCGCTGTCAGGCGGCGTTTGGGCTTTTGAGAGGCGGGGTTTTCATGACCCGCCACTCGGTTTGAACCCGTTTATGCGTCCGGGCAATGGCGCATACCTCCCTGTTGGACTGGCCGGGCTTTATGCCCGGCCTTTTTTTTGCCTGATAGTCCCCGGCAGACAGTACAGGCGCCCTGCATTTCGCATGGCAGCCGCTTTGCCCGCGCGTTAGGGTGCCCACCGAAGCCAACCAGCCGGAGCAGCCGATGTCCTTCAGCCTTGCCACGTGGAACATCAATTCAGTCCGCCTGCGCGCGCCTCTGGTGCTGCGCTTGCTGGAAGAACATGGGCCGGACGTGCTCTGCCTCCAGGAATGCAAGAGCCCGGTGGACAAGATCCCCTTCGAGGCGTTCCGTGAAGCGGGCTACAACTACATGGTCGCCCGCGGGCAGAAGGGATACAACGGCGTGGCGATCCTGTCCAAGATCCCGCTGGAAGACGCCGGTGATCAGGATTTCGCCACACTGGGCCACGCCCGGCATGTGGTCGCGAAGCTCGAAAACGGGGTCACGATCCACAATTTCTACGTCCCCGCAGGCGGCGATAAGCCGGATCGGGAGATCAACGAGAAGTTCGGCCAGAAGCTCGACTACCTCACCGACATGCGGGACTGGTTCCACAAGGAAAAGCCCGAAAAATCCATCCTCGTGGGGGATCTGAACATCGCCCCGCGCGAGGATGACGTGTGGGACCACAAGAAACTTCTCAAAGTGGTCAGCCACACCCCGGTGGAAGTCGAGGCACTGGGCGTGATGCAGGACGCCGGCGGCTGGGTGGACATCACCCGGCAGGACATGCCTACGGGCAATCTCTATAGCTGGTGGTCCTATCGTTCGCCCGATTGGGATGCCGCGGACAAGGGCCGCCGGCTGGATCACATCTGGGCCACGTCCGACATCGCGGCGGCCGGCCATTCGAGCCACATTCAACGTGTTGTCCGGGGGTGGGAACAGCCCAGCGACCATGCCCCCGTCTTCGCGAGTTTTGACCTTTGATAATTGGCGTTACGTCCTCATATAAGGGCAAACGCGACCAGCGAGGAATTTGAGACCATGGAACTGAACCTGTCACCTGCACCCGACGCCGATCTGATCAAGGACGGCTCCGAAGCTACCTTCATGACCGATGTCGTCGAAGCATCCCAGACCACGCCTGTTATCGTCGATTTCTGGGCACCATGGTGCGGCCCCTGCAAGACGCTTGGCCCGATGCTCGAAGACGCCGTGCGCGCCGCCAAGGGCGCGGTCAAGATGGTCAAGGTCAACGTGGACGAAGCGCAGCAGATCGCTGGGCAGCTTCAGATTCAGTCGATCCCCACCGTCTATGCCTTCTATAAGGGCCAGCCGGTGGACGGATTTCAGGGCGCGCTGCCCCAGTCGGAACTGAAGGCCTTTGTGGATCGCGTGGTCAAGGCCGGGGGTGGGGAAGCCCCCGGCGATGCGCTGGCCGATGCGGTCGAAGCCGCTGAGGACATGCTGGCGAACGGTGCGGCGGCGGATGCAGCCCAGACATTCGCCGCCATTCTGGGCGAAGACGACAAGCACGCAGGCGCCTATGGCGGTCTGGTGCGGGCCTATATCGCTATGGACGATCTGGAACAGGCGGAGGCTTTCCTGAACGGCGCACCCATCGAGATTTCGAAAGCGCCTGAACTCGAAGCAGCCTATGCCCAGTTGCAGCTTGCGCGGCAAGCCGCGAACGCCGGGCCGGTGGCCGAGCTGACCGCGAAGGTCGAAGCCGAGCCGGACAATCATCAGGCGCGTTTCGATCTGGCGCAGGCGCTCTATGCCAACGGCGATGCCGGGGGGGCGGTGGATCATCTGCTGGAATTGTTCCGCAAGGACCGTGACTGGAACGACGGCGCGGCCAAGACCCAGCTTTTCACCATTTTCGATGCCCTGAAACCCAATGATCCCGTGGTTCTGAACGGGCGGCGCAAGCTGTCTTCGATGATATTTGTCTGAGGTGGGGCGCGCACTAGGTTACGCCTCATGATCAAACAATCAGAACTGCCGGACACGATCGCGATCTTCCCTCTGGCAGGAGCCCTCCTTTTGCCCCGCTCGCGGCTGCCGCTGCATATTTTCGAGCCGCGGTACCTGCAAATGGTTGAGGATGCACTGAAAACGCCCGGGCGGCTGATCGGAATGATCCAGCCGAACGAGGTTCCGGGGCGGAACGGGCCGGGGCTTCACACGATCGGCTGTGCAGGGCGCATCACCCAGTTCTCGGAAACCGAGGACGGTCGCTACATGATCACGCTGGGCGGGGTGTCGCGTTTTCGGGTGCAGAAGGAAATCGAAGGCTTCTGCCCCTATCGCCGCTGCGAAGTAAGCTGGGAGGGATTCGACCGCGATCTGGGCAACGATGAAGAGGACCAGCAATTCCACCGGTCGGAATTCCTGACTCTGCTGAGCCGCTATTTCGATACGCGCGGCTTGTCCGCCGACTGGGACACGCTGAAGGAAGCCGATGACGAGTTGCTTATCAATTCGCTGTCCATGATGCTGGATTTCGATGCCGAGGATAAGCAGGCCCTGCTGGAAGCTCCATCGCTGCAGACCCGTCGTGAAACACTGGTGACGCTGATCGAATATTCCATGAGAGGCGGACAGGAAGGGGAGTTGATCCAATGAGCGATACAGAGGTGAAGATCGACCGCCGGATGCTTGAAGCGCTGGTTTGCCCGCGCACACAAACGAGCCTTTCCTATGATGCCGAACGGCAGGAACTGATCTCTGCCGCCGCGAATTTGGCCTATCCCATCCGCAATGGCATCCCCGTGATGCTGGTGGACGAAGCCCGCGTTCTGGACTGACTGCCCCAGCAGTATTTCAGAGCGGTCGCCCCCGCATGAGATGGGGCAGTTCCCCCGTCAGCCCCGCTGCTTCCCTGATGAAGCCGCGGCGCACCCCGGGCAGCGCATTGATCGCGGCCATGCCTGCGTCCCGTGCGAGGCGGATCAAGGGGTTATCGTTTGAAAACAACCTGTTGAAAGTATCCGTCGCGAGCGCCAGCGTCGCGTTGTCGAACCGGCGCCACTCCTGATAGCGGTTCAGCACCACTCGCGCCCCGATGTCTTCGCCACGTCTTGCGGCCTCAGCGATGACCTGTGCCAGCGCCGCCAGGTCCCGCAGCCCGGCGTTGAGACCCTGGCCCGCAATCGGATGCACCCCATGCGCCGCGTCGCCCACCAGCGCCACCCGGTCCGACACCATTTCCATCGCCAACGACAGGCCGAGCGGATAGGTGTACCGCTCCCCCGCCAGCGAAATTTCACCGAGGTGGTCGCCGAAGCGCGGACGCAGGACCTCCATATAGTCAGCTTCGGGAAGGGCGTTGATCTTTTCGGCTGTCGCGGCGGCTTCGCTCCATACGATGGAGGAACGGTTGCCGGTGAGCGGCAGGATCGCCAGAGGCCCCGGCGGCATGAAGAACTGATGCGCCACACCTTCATGCGGGCGGTCATGTTCGATCGCACAGACCAGCGCCGTCTGGTTGTAGCTCCAGCCGATGCGGCGGATGGCAGCGCGCCGTGCCGTGCCGGATGCGCGGCCATCGGCCCCCACGGCCAACCCTGCGCGCAGGGTTTCGCCCGATGCTAGGGTCAGGTTGATACCGGTCGCGTCAGGCTGCTGCGCGACGACCGTATTGCCCCTGCGCAAGGTGATCTGCGGCTCTTCTTCGACCGCGCGCATCAGCGCCGGGCGCAAACGGCGGTCCTCCACCATGTGGCCCATGGGGCCTTCCTCGATCTCCGCGTGATCGAAATGCATGAAGAAGGGCGAGGGGCCTTCGCCCGCGCGGCCGTCTGTCACCCGGATTTCCAGTATCGGCTGGGCTTGCTCCTCGATCTCGGGCCATACATCCAGCGCCTGCAACAGCCGGGTGGAGGCGAGCGCCAGCGCATAGGCGCGCCCGTCGAAACTGGCGCCCCCGGTAACTGGCTGTGGCGCCGCGTCGATCAGCGTCACGTCCTGGCCCGCCTGAACCAGCGCTAGGGCAAGCGCCGGCCCGTTGAGCCCGCCGCCGATGATCGCGATATCGGTATCCTTGGTCATGCGGTTTGATATGGGCGCGGGGTAGGGATTGTCCATGCACGGTGTGCCCGTTACCGTCCGCCGGAAGCAGGAGGAAAGAGCACATGCAGAAATGGCTGGCGATGACCGCGGTTGAGTTGGGCAAAGGCATCGATAACCGGGAAATCGACCCGGTGACTCTGTGCGAGACATTTCTGGACGCAATCGATGCGCACCCGCACCGCGACCGTATTTATGCACGTGTCACGCCGGGGCGGGCCATCGCCGAAGCCACGGCAGCCGCAGCACGGGCCGATAAGGGGCATCGCCTCTCACCGCTCGACGGTGTGCCGATCAGTTGGAAAGATCTCTTTGACACTGCAGGCATAGGAACGGAGGCGGGATCGAAGCTGCTGGAAGGAAATGTGCCCGACCGGGATGCTACCGTACTTGCGAACGCGACGGCGATGGGCCTTGTCTGTCTCGGCAAGACGCATATGAGCGAGCTGGCGTTTTCCGGTCTTGGCCATAACCCCAGCACCGCGAGCCCGCCCTGCGTCAACGACGAAGAGGCGGTGTCCGGCGGGTCGTCTTCCGGTGCTGCCGCCTCGGTCGCCTTCGGGCTGGCGGCGGCTGCGATCGGCTCTGATACCGGGGGATCGGTCCGCACACCCGCTGCATGGAACGACCTTGTGGGGCTCAAGACGACTTCGGGTCGCCTGCCGATGGAAGGCGTCGTGCCGCTGGCGCCGAAGTTCGACACCATTGGCCCCCTCTGCCGAAGCGTTGCCGATGCCGCCGAGTTGCTGGCCGCAATGGAGGGGCGCGCGCCTGCGGACATCGCCGCCGCTTTCGTGGACGGGCGCCGCTTCGCGGTATTGGAAACCTCTGCCTTCGATGACATCGACGAAGCGCCCCGCAGCGCCTTCGATACGGCGGTTTCCATAATGGAGGAAGCGGGCGCGCAGATCGAGAGAATCGCGTTCCCCGCCCTCGAAGACGTCATGCCGCTGAGCGGTTGCCTCTATACCTCGGAAGCCTACGGCATTTGGCGGGACGAGATAGAGGCAAACCCCGATGCGATGTTCAGCGAGATTCTGGAACGCTTTCGGCTGGGTCAGAAGTTTTCCGCCCCCGACTATGTCGCCGCATGGGCGAAGGTTGATGCGGTACGGGGAGAATATCTCCGTGCGACCGCGCGCTTTGACGGCGTGCTCGTCCCGACCGTGCCGATTCTGCCGCCGAAGCTGGATGAATTGAAAGCCGATCATGACTTCTATGTTGCGCAGAACCTCGCTTCCCTCCGGAATACGAGGATCGGCAATCTCATGGGTTTGGCGGCCATTACTCTTCCAACCGGAACGCCGTCCTGCGGGATCACGATCATGTGCTCGCCTTTCCATGAGGAACAGGCATTGCGCCATGCAGCGGGGATCGAAGAAGCCTTGGCCGAAGGTCGTTCCTGACCTGACCCAAAAGACACAACCGCACTTAGGCCTGTGTCTTTTTCTGGACGCCGGAGAGGCGCTTGGGTACTTTGGGGCAAACGGGGCGACAACGATCCCGGTCCTGAGGCAGTTTAATGATGTTTCCTGAGCGGTTTTCGAACCTTCCGGCCCATGTGTGGCCGCGTCTTCGTGCGTTGTTGGACGCGCACGAAGGGGGTGGGCCTGCCGTACACATGACCATCGGGGAACCGAAGCACGCCTTTCCGGAATGGGTCGTCGATGAAATCACCCGCAATGCGGCGGGATTCAACAGTTACCCGCCGAACGAAGGCTCGCCCGAATTGCGGCAGGCCATCACGAGCTGGATCGCGCGCCGCTACGGTGTGGGGCTTGATGCAGATACGCAGGTCATGGCGCTGAACGGCACGCGTGAAGGGCTCTACAACGTGGTGATGGCGCTTTGCCCTGAAACCAAGGGCGGCGCACGGCCTGCGGTTCTGATGCCGAATCCGCTTTACCCGGTATACATGATCGCCGCCATTTCCGGCGACGCGGAGCCGGTGCTCGTCCCCGCCACGGCGGAAAACGGACATCTCCCCGATTACGCCTCGGTGGGGGAGGATGTTTTGCGACGTACCGCTGCGGTCTACGTCTGCTCCCCTGCGAATCCGCAGGGCGCGGTGGCGTCGCGCGCCTATTGGAACGCGCTGTTCGATCTGGCGGAAAGGTACGATTTCCGCGTTTTCGCCGATGAATGCTACTCGGAGATCTACCGCGACGAGCCGCCGGTGGGGGCACTGCAGATCGCGGCGGAGCGGGGTTTGGACCTCAACCGGGTGGCGATATTTCATTCGCTGAGCAAACGGTCGAACCTGCCGGGGCTGCGGTCGGGCTTCGTGGCCAGCGGTGCCGATACGATGTGCGAGATTAGGCAGTTGCGTGCCTATGCAGGCGCGCCGCTGCCCCTGCCACTGCAACAGGCCGCCGCCGCGGTCTGGGCGGATGAGGCCCACGTCGAAGAGAACCGGGCGCTCTACGTCGAAAAGTACCGTATCGCGGACCGCATTCTGGGCAATGTTCCGGGCTACACCAGCCCCGAAGCGGGCTTTTTCCTTTGGCTCCCGGTCGAGGACGGCGAAGCGGCGGCACTGAAGCTCTGGCGGGAAACCGGCGTTCGGGTATTGCCCGGCGCCTATCTGGCAGCGGACGTGAACGGGCAGAACCCCGGCAAGACATACATCAGGGTCGCACTGGTGGCCCCAAAGGACGAAACGACACGCGGATTGGAAGCGATCCGTGACTGTCTGTATTCGACATGAGACGAGGGAAGCGAGCAATGGCATATCAGACACGCGGGCGGGATCCTCTGGTGGACAGCAACATGGCCGAGGCCATTGAGAAGCGGGGCAAGGAACTGCTCGGCCTCGGGCTTATCGCGCTGGGGATCATGGCGGCGATGATGATCGGCAGCTACACGCCCGACGATCCGAACTGGATGGTCAGCACCGACGCCGCCGTGCAGAACTGGATGGGGCGCATGGGTGCATCGCTCGCCGCGCCGCTGTTCATGATCGTGGGGTGGGGATCCTGGGGGATTGCTGCCGTCCTGTTGTTCTGGGGCGGGCGCTTTGCCCTCCACCGCGGAGAAGAGCGCGCCGTAGGCCGCCTGATCTTTGCGCCGATCGCCGTTGCATTGGGGTCGATCTATGCAGCAACGCTCACTCCTGATGCGGAATGGCTCAATACCCACAGCTTCGGGCTGGGGGGGCTGTTCGGCGATACCGTGATGGGGGCGATCCTGACGATGCTGCCCATCGGGTCGACCTTCACGGTCAAGCTGATGTCGCTGGTGATGGCGGTCTCCATCGTCGCACTCGGTGCCTTCGTGCTGGGGTTCACCCGGGCCGAACTGATGCGCATCGTCCGCTTCCTGATGGTCGGCACGATCATGGCCTATGCTTCGGCGATGAACATGGCGGGCCGGGGGGCTTCCGGCGCGGTACAGATGGCGCAGGGCATTCAGCAACGACAGGCACAGCGCCGCGAAGAGGCGCGGCTCGCCGCGGAGGAGGAGGCCGCCTATGCCGCTTCCCTGCCCAAGCTGCGGATGCCATCGATGAAGGGCGATCAGCGCCAAGAAGAAGACTGGAATCTGGACGAGGAGCCGAAGGGCAGCCTGCTGTCGCGTATGCCCGGCCTTATAAAACGCCCCGAAGCCATGCCGGAGCCGGAGCTTGTGGAGCCGGAACAGCATGTGGTGATCGACGAACCCCCCGGCGAGGACCGTATCAAGAGCAAGATTGCCGACGTCATCAAGAGCCGTGTCCGCAGCACCACCGCGCTGCATACGCCGCAGACCGCCCCGTTGACGCGGGGCAGGGGGCGGGGGCCGGATCCGCTGCTGCTCGACACCACGTCGCGTGCCGCGCGTCTGCGGCCCGAACCGCCCCTGACCGGCGGGTCGCGCGCCGGTGGACGAGTCGAACCCACACTTCAGGCGCCTGCCGCCCCTGCGTCCGATGGGACGCTTTTCGGCATGGGAGGCATCAGCCATTCCTTTGCGGTGGACGATCAGGTGGTCGAGGACTTCGGCCTGCCGCTGGAAGAGCCCGCGCCGCGCGCGCAACCTGCCATCCCCACGGCGGAGCCGCGCAAGCTAGTGATGCAACCCTCCCGCAAGCCGGTTCCGGCGAGCGAGCAGGCCAAGGCTGAGGCCCAGCCCGCCCTGACCTTCGAAGAGACCCATCCCGGTTTCGAACTGCCCCCGCTCAACCTGCTGGAAAACCCCGATACGGTGGAGCGGCTGCACCTCAGCGACGAAGCGCTGGAAGAAAATGCCCGGATGCTCGAAACCGTGCTGGACGACTACGGCGTGAAGGGCGAAATCGTCGCCGTCCGGCCCGGCCCGGTCGTGACGATGTACGAACTCGAACCCGCCCCGGGCCTCAAGGCGAGCCGCGTGATCGGGCTTGCGGATGATATCGCACGGTCCATGGCGGCGCTGTCGGCACGGGTTTCCACCGTGCCAGGGCGCAGCGTCATCGGTATCGAATTGCCGAATGAGAATCGCGAAAAGGTCGTTCTGCGCGAAATTCTCGCCAGCCGCGAATTTGGTGACGGCAACCACCGTCTCTCGCTGGCGCTGGGCAAGGATATCGGCGGTGATCCCGTGGTGGCCAACCTTGCGAAGATGCCGCATTTGCTGATCGCCGGTACCACCGGTTCGGGCAAGTCGGTGGCCATCAACACCATGATCCTGTCGCTGCTCTATAAGCTGACGCCGGAAGAATGCCGGATGATCATGATTGATCCGAAGATGCTGGAACTCAGCGTTTACGATGGCATACCCCACCTCCTGTCGCCCGTTGTGACGGACCCCAAGAAGGCGGTCGTCGCGCTCAAATGGGTCGTGGGCGAGATGGAGGAACGCTATCGCAAGATGTCCAAGATGGGCGTGCGCAATATCGAAGGCTACAACGGTCGCGTGCGCGAGGCACTGGCAAAGGGTGAAATGTTCAACCGCACGGTGCAGACCGGGTTCGATGACGAAACCGGCGAACCGGTCTTTGAGACGGACGAATTCCAGCCAGAGGCGCTGCCCTATATCGTCGTCATCGTGGACGAGATGGCCGACCTGATGATGGTCGCGGGCAAGGAAATCGAAGCCTGCATTCAGCGCCTCGCCCAGATGGCCCGTGCAAGCGGCATCCACCTCATCATGGCCACGCAGCGCCCGTCGGTCGATGTGATCACCGGTACGATCAAGGCGAATTTCCCGACGCGGATCTCGTTCCAGGTTACGTCGAAGATCGACAGCCGCACGATCCTTGGGGAAATGGGCGCCGAACAGCTGCTGGGCATGGGCGACATGCTCTATATGGCGGGGGGCGCGAAGATCACCCGCTGCCATGGGCCCTTCGTCTCCGACGAGGAAGTCGAGGAGATCGTCAATCACCTCAAGCAGTTCGGTGAGCCGGACTATGTGGGCGGCGTCGTCGAAGGCCCCTCCGAGGATGCGGAAAGCAAAATCGACGCGGTGCTGGGCCTCGGCGGCAATACCGATGGCGAAGACGCGCTTTACGATCAGGCGGTGCAGGTGGTCATCAAGGACCGCAAATGTTCCACTTCCTACATCCAGCGCAAGCTGGCGATCGGCTACAACAAGGCGGCGCGTCTGGTCGAGCAGATGGAGGACGAGGGGCTGGTTTCTTCCGCGAACCACGTGGGCAAGCGCGAGATACTGGTGCCCGAACAGGCCTAGGGATCAGATAGGCGCGGAACAACTGCACAGACCGCGTGTTGGCCTTTGAGGAGGCTGACACGATGGCGGATAAAAAGAAAGATTTGAGCGACATCCTGGATACCCTTCAGGACCTGTCAGAAGACAACGGCGATGTGAGTGTAGGTGACGTCGTCGAGAGCCTTGGCACCCGCAGCATCGGGCCGCTGATCACGCTGCCCGCCCTGCTGGTGCTGACTCCATTGGGCGGAATACCCAGCGTGCCGACGCTGATGGCAGTGATCGTCGCGCTTTTCGCCGTTCAGATCGTTATGCAGCGCAATCATTTGTGGCTACCCGATGCCCTCGAACGGCGCAGCGTATCGAGCGACCGGGTCCGGAAATCGGTTGAAAAAATCCGCCCCGCCGCCCGCTGGATCGACAGGCATTTCGGCAATCGCCTGAAATCCCTCGTTGAACAGCCCGCCCCGGCGATTGCGGCGTGCATCGTGCTGCTTTTGTCGGCGCTCGTCCCCCCGTCAGAGGTGATCCCGTTTGCGGCAATGGTTCCGATGGGGGCGATCGCCCTGCTGGGTTTCGCGCTCACGCTGGAGGACGGGCTGCTCATGCTGCTGGGGCTCGGTACCGCCGCCGTGGGCATCATACTGGTATGGACGTGGATCTTCTAAGCAGATG
>NZ_LWGH01000810.1:0-340 GCF_001635395.1 Sulfitobacter sp. HI0129
GGATGCGCGGCGCGCCCCCCGGTCTGGGCAGCTATGCGCTCCCTTATGTGCAGGCGCTGCCGGTGCAGGACCGCCGCGCCCTGCATGACGCCCTGCGCGAAGGCGAGGCGGGGCGCCGCCAGTCCCGCGCCGCGCGGCGTGCGGCCTATGCCGATGTGCTTTCCGCCCTGCGGGCCGAGCCGTTCGATGCCGATGTGCTGCGGGCCGCGCTGGCCCGGCAGCGCGACACGGTGATGACGGTGCAGGACCGCGCGCAGACGCTCTGGCTTGACCGGGTGCGGATGATGGACGCCCCGGCACGCGCCGCTTTCGCCGACCGGATCGAAGAGGCGCTGAGCGC
>NZ_LWGH01000811.1:0-1079 GCF_001635395.1 Sulfitobacter sp. HI0129
GGGACGCAATCAACCAAGCACCGGGCGATCGGCACCTTTACCTTCTGATGACCGGTTCGCACCGCGACAAGCTGTCGACCCTCGTACAGAACCGGCAGGCCCCGTTCTTCGGCGGCATCGTGAGACCCTTTCCACCGCTTGGATCCTCCTACATTGCCAGCATGGTCGCGCGCGTGAACGAGTCCCTTGCCGACAGCGCGAAGCTCGCTCCAGAAGATCTCGAAGCGGCTTTCGAGGTCGTCGGGCGGCGACCGGAGTTGCTGACCGACTGCCTGCGCGACTTGATCTTCGCGCCGGAGGGTGCCGGGCCGGAAGCATTGAGACGCATTGCATCCGAACGCAAGGTTCAGACCGAGATCGACACGCTTTCCGAGATCGCCTCCATGACCCCTCTTCAGCAGGGGATCTTGCGGATCATGGCGAGGAAGGGGCTGGCATTCCAGCCGTTCTCGGAGGAAACGCGCGAAGCCCTGAAGGATGCCCATCGCGGTCGAATGCCCGCCGTGACGACGGTCCAGACGGCCCTGTTGGCGCTGCGGGAGAAGGGCTTCGTCTGGCGTCGGGAGTATGGCCAGTACATTCTCGACAATGCGGACATCGCGGTCGCCCTGGCCCGATCGGACGGCGACTGACCAGGCATTGTCGGCCTTCAACGCTTCAATCTGATAGTTGAACGTCATGCCGCAGCGTCAGGTTGCCCTCCTGTTTTTTGCGAACGGAAGAGAGAGAGGCGGAGCGGAAAGGTTCTCCCAGCGGTATAACCGTCGTCCGCCTTCTTGAAGGGCAGCAGCAATCGGGGGAGGTCGACCACGGGAATGCCCGAAAATAGCTAGCATACTCCCGTCTGCTCCGTTGCCATTTCTACCAGGTTTCGTGCAGGATTCGTATGATCGAGCGAGATGCCGCCCTTGTCGCCATCTTGGGCCTTGCACTGGTCTCGCTCGGTCACTCCATTTAACGGGCTATTGCCGGGCGATTAGATAGTCACCTTCGGCAAGTCAGGGCAAAGTATTTGCACGACCAGCTCTTGCCATACGCTTTGCTGGCGAGTTGGTGCTTTTCAAAGATGGCAAAATTCC
>NZ_LWGH01000812.1:0-255 GCF_001635395.1 Sulfitobacter sp. HI0129
TTGCGGATCATGGCGAGGAAGGGGCTGGCATTCCAGCCGTTCTCGGAGGAAACGCGCGAAGCCCTGAAGGATGCCCATCGCGGTCGAATGCCCGCCGTGACGACGGTCCAGACGGCCCTGTTGGCGCTGCGGGAGAAGGGCTTCGTCTGGCGTCGGGAGTATGGCCAGTACATTCTCGACAATGCGGACATCGCGGTCGCCCTGGCCCGATCGGACGGCGACTGACCAGGCATTGTCGGCCTTCAACGCTTCAAT
>NZ_LWGH01000813.1:0-1547 GCF_001635395.1 Sulfitobacter sp. HI0129
GACAAGGTTCGCGAACGGATCAAACAGAACCGCAACCAGGAGATCTTCCTCTGCCACAAGGGTGGCAAGCACGGGGCGGAGATGATTGCGGCTCGGTGGGCCCGGGCACGCGGGGTCGCACAAGCGCGCTTCGATCCGCGCTGGTCCGCGCATGGGCGGGCGGCACCGTTCAAGTGCAACGACGAAATGCTGGACGACAAGTTCGCGGCGACGGGGGTTGTACTCTTCGGCGGCAACGGGGTCGCGCTGAACCTCGGGCAGAAAGCGGAAGCGAAAGGCCTGACGGTCATGCGGGTTGCGGACCCGGTGAAGAATGCGTCGCAGGAGTGAAGAGAGGGGGTCGCGCTTGGCGCGGCCCTTTCGTCATGTCTCATGGCGCGTGCGATTGGTCATGCGTGATCGGCAGTCTGCGGCGGCCAGCACCGTTATCCCTCTACCCGGTCCGTCAGCGTGCGGCCCATCCGCATCGGTACGGGCTGGGGATGGTGCGCACCTCACGCACATCGTCAGCGGGGCAAGACGCGAGGGGTCGAGACGTCGCACTTGAGGCTGAAGACTTGCGCGTCCCTCGGGTGGTGTTTCGGACCGTCGCATCCACGCGGGCGGGCTCCGTCAGCACCCCGGCCAGGCTCGGCGTGACGCGAACGCGGATGGTGGCGGCTGCGTGATGGCAAGGCTCATCCGGGCTCTCCTTTTTGCTCATAGATGTGGATCGCACGGGGTCGGCCCAATCGTGCCCTCAGCTCACGCTTCGGCAAGCACAAATACGGCTTCCACGGCGAAGCCGCGGACCCTCCGCATTTGCGCTTGCGACCGGGCCTCTTGCCCCCGTGCCGGGTGATCCCCATCGCAACAAGGAGTAACCCAAATGACCAACCACTACGTCGCCACCGTCCCCGTCAAGTTCACCGATACCGATGGCCAGGAGCGCACCCGTTTTCAGCGCGTGGGCGCGATGTTCCGCAACACCCGCAACGGGGATGGATCGGAGTTCTTCAGCCTCAAGCTCGACTTCCCGGTCGCGGTCTCGGAGCTGGTGATGTTCCCTCCGAGCGCTAAAGATCCCCAGGACTAAGTCCTCTGACGAGGATGGGCCGCCCCAGGACGATCTTGGGGCGGCCCGATCCCTGTTCCAGGTATGCCGTCACCGGCGCGGGTGATCGCCTACAGCGACCTCCTCTTGGTGCCGGTAGCCGCGCGCTCAAAGGACGATCGCCGCCCGGAATGATCAGGCCGCGACAGACCGGCCAGTCAGCCTCAAGGGGGCCATCCACAAAAACCGGCAGGCCTTGGCCTCCCGGTTTTTGCGGCAGAGATTTGGGGACCCAAATCTGGCCCTCCTTGACCCTGCCTATCCGCCCTGTCGGTGGGGTTTGCGCCCGCCCGCGGTTCCGTCCGAACACAAGCGTGTTCGGCCAGACCCTCGGGCGGGGCTGGTGGACGGGACCCCTAGGACAGGTGGGTCGCCCGGTGGTGAGGGCGGCAGAGCCGCGTCCCTGCGGGCCGCGGCGTGAAGCGGACACCAAGGCTGCCTGAGACTGAATGCA
>NZ_LWGH01000814.1:0-250 GCF_001635395.1 Sulfitobacter sp. HI0129
CGGTGACGACCGAACCCGAAGGCGACAGCATCGCCGGGTTGGACGATGCGGCCACAACGCCTGCCGCCCCGCCGGTGACCGGCGACGCGGAAACGCTGGGCGCGCCCGGCGCGGCCCCCGAAAGCAATGATGCCGCCCCCGCGGCGGATGAACCCGTGCTGCCCAATCCCATGGCGCTGGCGCCCATGGAGCCGCAGGAAGCGGACGAATTGTCAATCTCGACCGAGCCGGCTCAGCCCCCGGCGCCCCC
>NZ_LWGH01000815.1:0-1098 GCF_001635395.1 Sulfitobacter sp. HI0129
GGCCAGGCCGGGTTCGATCTGAAGCTCGTGTCCTCTGTGGGTTTGGCCCGGACGCGCGAAGCTCTGCACAACAGCTGGGACAAGAACGATCCGAAGGACGCCCAGGTGATCCTGCACATGCTGGAGATCGGCGCGGTGCAATTCTTCCACGATCCGCTGGTCACTGGCACTGCCGACATCCAGGAACTGTCGAAGACGCACGAGATCGTCTCGCGCTCGAAGACCGAGCTGTGGCACCGTATCCTGACCCACTATCTGCCGCTCTACTTTCCCGAGGCCGAGCGCTTTCACCGCAGTTCGCGTACCGACTGGTTCCTGGCATTCCTCGAGAAGTATCCATCGCCACACATGATCACGGCCATGAGCCGTGAGGCCTTCGTTGCCGATGCGTGGCAGGTGGTCGGCCGGAAGGTCTCAAAAGAACGCTTACTCTCAGATATTTACGCAACAGCGGTTGGTTCAGTGGGGTTACCCGTTCACCCGGAATCCGACGCCGTTCGTATGTTCCGCCTTGTGCTGGCCGAAGGCCGAAGCCTGGTTCGCCAGCGCAATGAGATCGAGGCCCGTGCCGTCGAGCTTCTGTCCGATCATCCCGATTACCAGCTTCTGACAACCATCCCCGGCATCGGCCCGATCAACGCCTTGACCATCCTGGCCGAAGCTGGCGATCTGCGCCGTTTCCGCCATCACCGCCAATTCCTGAAGTTCTGCGGCATGGACCTCGCCACCGTGCAATCCGGCATGTTCCGCGGCCAAAGCCGCATCTCGAAGTATGGCAACGCCCGACTTCGCAGAACCCTCTGGATGGCGGGCCAGGTTGCCGTGCTCAAACACACGAACAGCTTCCGCGACAAGTTCGAACGCTACATCGCGGGAGACCGACACAATGCCCATCTGCGCCGCAAGGCCTACACCGCAATCGCGGCCAAGATGGCGCGCACCGTACACGCCGTGGTCAAGCACGGCGAACCCTATCGCCCCTTCTTCGAGGGGGTGAGCCCAGGTGGAAGGACCCTTGTCTGATCAGAGCCGTGGAGGCAGTTCGCTGACCTCGTAGATAATGTTCAGGTCTTCCGCTTGGGATTTTGGATCTCGTCT
>NZ_LWGH01000816.1:0-1988 GCF_001635395.1 Sulfitobacter sp. HI0129
GTCCGTCCGGAAGACACCGTCAAAGAGGAGGGCGCACGCGGCTCCTCAAGTAACCCGACGGGGGAGGAGGCCACGGACCCGGGCGAAATCACCTACCCAGCCTCACTGGCTGAGGACCTCAAGACCGAGCGAGCCATGGCCCTTGGCGCCGCGATGGCGCTGCATCCGGAGGCCACGCTCGATCTGACGCTCTTCAAGCTGGTCAGTGACGTTCTGGCCAGCGGCATGAGTGTCACGCAGGCGATCAAGATCGATGCCCGCAAGGAATACCGCAGCCATGCCAAGATGGACGAGATCGACGAGACCTCGCTCGAGCAGGTGGCGGCGGCGCATGAGGCGCTTGATCTGTCCTGGCTAGATGACGCCCGCGCGCCCGCTGATCAGTTCGCGGCGTTTCGCGCGCTGGAGACAGGGGAGAAGGCCAAGCTCGTGGCCTATGCCACGGCCAGCACCACGCAGTCCTGCTTCGCGCGGGATCCTCGGCGCGACAGCCTAATGCATGACTTCGAGATCGAGATCATGCCCGACATCCGCGCCCACTGGACGCCGAACGCGGCGCTGTTCAATCGTTTCAAGAAGGCCTGGCTCCTGAAGATTCTGGGCGAGGATCTGGGTCTGGCGCAGGAGGCGGTGACGCTAGCCTCGTCGAGCAAGAAGGAGATCGTCGCTTTCTGCGACAAGCTCTTCGCTGAACCCTTCGCCACACTCACGGACGCGCAGCGCGCTGCCGTGGCCGCCTGGTGCCCGCCGATGATGCAGACCGCCGGTGGCGCCTGTGATGAGACGGCGCCGATCACGGAAACCCCGGAACCTGACGGCGAGGTCGCGCACGCGGCCTGAGTCCTCACGCGACCCGCGCGAGGCATTCCCTGCGCGGGTCGACCCTCTTCCAAACCGAACAGAAAGACATCCCCATGGCTATTCTCAAGTTCTCTGCCTCCGCAGTTGCGGCGCAGATCGCTCATGCGCGCGCCTGCAAAACCTTCCTGCCCAACTGGAACGGGCCCGTGGACAGGCCAGCCCTGATCCTCATCGTCGGCAATGGTGTGCATCTGCGCTCGAACGGCATCGATGGCACGACCACCCGTATCGTCACCACCGAACAGGCCGATCCCTCCTTCGCCTTCGCCGATGGCATGAACCCGTTTCGGGATACAGACTGGATGGCGCATCGCCGCATTGCGTTCCGTGATCTGACCGGCCAGTTCTACACCGACATCCTGGATGACGTGCAGGTGCTCATCGACCGGGGGCGAGGGGCCATCCGGCTCGCCACCGATGGCCACAGCATCCGCGTCTTCGTGCGCCGGGCATCGGATTATCTCATCGGTGGGACCTACGAAGTGCCCTCGGGCCTCGGCGGCACCTTCCGGGTCATCCTCAAGGATGCATGCGACACCTTCGCGATCGTGCAGAACTGCGGCAATTGCGAAGATTTCGACGCCATGCAGCCCTACCGCGTGCCGCTCGATGCGCTGATGGAAATCGATGACCGGAGGGCGGCGTAACGCGCCCTTTCTCAAACAAGCATCGCCAATACCCTGCCAGGCCTGCGGCCCTCTCGGGACATTGGCGACAACAATTTCCCCAATGAGAGAAAGGACTCTGAGATGGGATGGCTCTTCTACACCGACGGCCGCGTCCAGACCTACGCAGATGAGAAAGCGGAGATTGCTCGGCTGTGCACCTTCGAGGGCGAAAGGCGCAAGACGGAACTGGTCAAAGCCTGCAAGGTGGGTTCGACGTGGTACGCGGCGGCAAAGGTCACAAATATCGACGGCACCCCTGTCGAAGACACGACCTATGTCACCGATGCGGATGGCTCCATCACTTTCGCCGCCGTATTCCTTACCCGATATGATGACGGCTGCTGGGGCTACAAGGACATGGAGGAAAGCGCGGGACCGGTCGAATCCCGCGCGCCACTGAGCCTATTGGCCCTGCTGTCCGAGCTGAAAGACCCAGACAGCTATGCTCATGCCTGGCGC
>NZ_LWGH01000817.1:0-2113 GCF_001635395.1 Sulfitobacter sp. HI0129
CACGATATCGACGCCTTCCAGACCAGTCAGATGCTTGGCCGCGACGAGAACCTCGCGCTCTTCAAAATAGAGCGCTGTCTTGTCGTTGGCGACCAGCACGCGGTGGTTGGGGCTGACCATCATGTCACGCTCGGGCAACCCGTTGCCAAGCGCGCCTTCGCGGATCAGCACGGGCTTGAGGTGCGGCGCGCGTTCGAATTCATCGCCCGTCATGGCGCGCTTGCCGACCCAGCGGATTTCCTGAATGCCGTTGTCGCGGGTGATGACCCGGTCACCGACTTCCAGTTCCTCGACCCGGCGTTCGCCCTTCGGTGTCGCGATCAGCGTGCCCGGTGTGAAGCAGGGAACGATGTTCTCGATCTCGACGAAATCGAGGGTCTGCGCCTCTTCCTCGCCCGCGGCGTTGGTCCGTGTCACCACGCTGCCATCGGCATTGTAGTAGGTCACGAAACCGTCTTCGCGGTCGTCGGAGGTATAGGTGACTTCCAGACGGCCGCCTTCGGGAGCCGAACCGCGCAGGTCCAGCGTGTCGAAATCGTCGCCGCCGCTGCCACCGTCTACCTGATCGCCCGCATTCACGTCAGAGAACTGGTCGCGGTCGTTGCCGCCGAACATGGTGTCGATACCGGCACCGCCCATGATGACGTCGTTGCCGCTGCCACCGTCGAGGCTGTCGTTGCCTTCGCCGCCTGTCAGCGTATCGTTGCCCCTGCCACCGCGCAGGGTGTCATCGCCTTCGCCACCGTCGAGCAGGTCGTTCTGGCCGCCGCCATCCAGCAGGTCGTCGCCGGTGCCGCCGTAGAGCTCATCGTCATCGCGGTTCCCGCGCAGCGTGTCGTTGCCCGAGTCGCCCAGCAGCGTGTCCATGCCCTGCCCGCCGGAAAGGCTGTCGTCGCCCTGCCCGCCGCGCAGCGTATCGTTGCNGGTGTTGCCTTCGATGACGTCGTCGTCTTCCTCGCCATCAAGGTAGTCGTCGCCGGAGCCGCCGATGATCGTATCGTCATCGTCTGCGCCAAGCACCACATCGTCACCCGCGCCCGCGTCGATGTAATCGCGGCCGTTGTTCGGTGCCCGGTCGGGGGAGAAGGGATTGTCTGCCGTTTCCTCATCCGGGATGTTCAGCACATCGAGACCGAGGTCGGGATCGTTGCCGCCAAAGATATAGTCGTCACCGTCGCCACCAAGGAGCGTATCGTTGCCTTCGCCGCCGACGATCCGGTCCGCGCCGTCGCCGCCGGAAACTTCGTCATCGTCGATGCCGGCATTGATGCTGTCGTTGCCAGTCCCGCCGAAGATAGTGTCACGGTCATCGCCGGTGCGGATGTCATCATTGCCCGCGCCGCCGTCGACATAGTCGCGGTCGTTCTCGGGATCGCTGTCCGCATCGAAGCCGAGGCTGTCGCGGTCAGAGCGCGGATAGCCGATGTCGGGCGCGAAATCGCCGCCGTCGGTGTCGATCACGTCGTCGCCGTCGCCACCTTCGACCGAGTCGTTACCCTGACCGCCGTTCAGCGTGTCATTGCCCGTCCCGCCGAGGAGGGTATCGTTGCCCTCTTCGCCGAAGATCACATCGT
Source organism: Sulfitobacter sp. HI0129 (assembly GCF_001635395.1). Classification (NCBI taxonomy): domain Bacteria; kingdom Pseudomonadati; phylum Pseudomonadota; class Alphaproteobacteria; order Rhodobacterales; family Roseobacteraceae; genus Sulfitobacter; species Sulfitobacter sp. HI0129. Next base: position 1,575 of record NZ_LWGH01000817.1, read on the forward strand.
CGCCTTCGTTCCCGGCGAGCATGTCGTCGCCCGGAACGCCTACCATGCCTTCGGAGCCGCCGCCGTTGGAGCCGCCACCGCCGTTCACGTTGAAGTAGACGTCGGTCATGTTGATGCTGGATGCAATCTTGCCGACCTGCGAATGTTCGATCAGAACTCGGGTGACCGGGCCGGGGATCTCAACCTTCAGCGAGCTTTCGGAGCTCGTGTCCTCGAAGACTCCGCCCTGGCTGCGCGCCGCTTCGTTTCCGGCGTGGTCGTCCTCATCGCTGAGCGCGACATTGCTGCCCGCGGTCAGGTTGACCTCGATCCGTTCGTTGTTGGCGTTGAACGCGATGACCTTGATGACGGAGTCGCCATCGATATCGTTGATGCGGAAATCCACATCATCGACCGACTCGTTGAAGCGCAGCTTGAAGGTCGTGATTTCGCGGTCGCCTTTGGTCTGGCATTCCAGCGACGAATTCTCGTTCACATCCTCACCGCCGGAGTCGATTCCATCGGTATTTCCGGTGTCGGTCGAATAGGTGTTCCATATG
>NZ_LWGH01000818.1:0-1185 GCF_001635395.1 Sulfitobacter sp. HI0129
CAGTAGGATCCTGCCGTCTGGCAAAGCTGCAGATATCCGCGCGCGTGCCGCAGCATCTTCATCCAGAAAGCCGGGGAAGGCCGTTTCCGGCCAAAGCAGCACATCGAAACGTCCGGGTTGCGCGGACAAGCCCAGGTATTTTTCTAAGGCTCGCTGGCGGCTGCCCGGTACCCACTTCTCGACTTGTGGCACATTGCCTTGGACGATGCGCAAAGCAACGTCTGTCGGCGGCACGTCCTGCCCTGACCGAAGCGCACCGCCAACCCAGAGACCCGTCACAGCAACGGCGAAGAGCACGTGAACAGGCGCGCGTCTCTTTGGCGCCGCCACAGTCAACACACCTGGCAATATGCCGATGAAGACCGTGAGAAAGCCCAAACCGTAGCTGCCGACCCAGGCGGCGGGTTGGCGCAGGGCGGCATAGTCGACAAGGGCATAAGCGGCAAGGTTCCAGGGAAACCCCGTCAGGATATGACCCCGCAGCCACTCCGTGACCACCCAGCAGGTTGCAAACAGAAGGCCCGCCGCAATGCCGCCGAAAGTTCGGCGCTGCATGATGGCGGCAAAAAGCATCGCCGCCATGCCCGGGAAGATGGCGATTCCGGCGGACAGACCCGCGACCGCCGGGATCGCCAGTGCGCCGAAACGTTCGGCATCGACATAGAAGCTCTCGGCGATCCAGGAAATTCCAATCCCGAATTGGCCCAGTCCGAAAGCCCAACCGACAAGGAAAGCGCGCGAGGTTGAGATGTTCCGGAGAACGATAAAGAGCACTGAGAAGGCGACAGGGACCGCCATGAGCCAAGAAAACGGCGGAAGGGGCAAAACCGTCAATCCGCCGGCAACAAGGGCAAGACCCATGCACTGGAACAGGTTCGGGTCCTCACTAACGATCTGCGGCAAACCCGGCTTCATGAATCGGTCTGAAGTCGAGCGCCAACCCACGGCGCAATGAGCAGCAGCATCACGCCGCCAACCACAAAAACATCGGCCATGTTGAAGGCAGGCCAGTGCGCCGTCCCGATGTAGAAATCGAGGAAATCCGTCACCGCACGATAGCGCAGGCGGTCCAGAATATTGCCGAGAGCACCGCCGATGATCGCACCATAGGCAATGGCCTCGACCCGGCTGCTGGAACGGATCAGCATAGCCGCCAACCAGACGCAGATGCCAAGTGCCAATACG
>NZ_LWGH01000819.1:0-8281 GCF_001635395.1 Sulfitobacter sp. HI0129
GAAATTCTCGATCAGCGAGCCATCGCGCGCCAGCGCCTTGACGGTCTCACCGGCCTTGAGTGTTCCCGATTCCACCCGGCCCGTCAGCAGCCGCCCGATGAACGGGTCGGAGCCGAGCGTGGTCGCCAGCATACGGAAGTCTTCGCCGCGGCGGGAGATTTGCGCCGGGGCCGGCACATGATCGATCACCAGATCGAACAGCGCGTCGAGGTTCTTGCGCGGGCCATCAAGGTCCGTATCCGCCCAGCCCGAACGGCCAGAAGCATAGAGATGGGGAAAATCGAGTTGCTCATCGTCAGCGCCGAGGTTCGCGAAGAGGTCGAAACATTCGTCCAGCGCGCGGTCCGGCTCCGCGTCGGGCTTGTCGACCTTGTTCAGCACGACGATCGGGCGCAGGCCGAGGGCGAGCGCCTTGGAGGTGACGAACTTCGTCTGCGGCATCGGGCCTTCGGCGGCATCCACCAGCAGCACCACACCGTCCACCATGCTCAGGATGCGCTCAACCTCGCCCCCGAAATCGGCGTGGCCGGGCGTGTCGACGATGTTGATCCGTGTGCCTTTCCATTCGACCGAGGTCGCCTTGGCAAGGATGGTGATCCCGCGCTCGCGCTCCAGATCGTTGCTGTCCATCGCGCGTTCGGTCGTCGCCTGGTTTTCGCGGTAGGTGCCCGATTGCTTGAGCAGTTCGTCCACCAGCGTTGTCTTGCCGTGGTCAACATGTGCGATGATCGCGATATTGCGAAGGTCCATGATTCAGCCTCTGTCAGGGAGTTGCGGCGCGCATAACCCGCGGCGGCCCGGAAGGCCAGTGGAATGTGGCGTGACACCACGACGCGAAAACGCCCCCGGCAGGACCGGGGGCGCGTTTCATAGCTTAGGGCGTGCTCAGAAGCTGCGGAAGCCTGCAAAGAGCATGCCTTCGTCCCGGTGGCGCCCGCCGAGCGAGGCGCCCCAGATGGCGGCTGCTGCCGCGATCAGGAATGCCGCCGCGATGGCGAAGCCCGTCAGGACGGAGGCCCGGCGCGCCGCATCGGCTGCTTCACGCGCGTCCTGGGCCAGTTGTGCCGCCTGGGCCTGCGCCTCTTCGCGCAGTTGCACGACTTCTGCGACAGCCGCATCCACACGCTCTTCCACCTGCGCGGCGTTGAGGTTGGAATTCTCGGTGATCACGTCGACCAGATAGGCGCGGTCCTGATCGTCGATCTCGCCCGTGCGCAGGATATCACCCAGTACCGCCATGCCACCGGCCGGCAGGTCGAGGTTCTGATCCACGCGCACCTCGGTCCCGCGCAGCAGACGCTGGTTGATGATCTCGAGCGGATTGACATTGGCCAGCAGATCGCTGTCTGCCACGGCATCGCCCGCATCGGCGGCGGCCCCCCCGGCTGCGGCGGCCACATCACCTGCGGCGCCCGCTACGGTGCCTGCGGCACTGGCAGCACCTTCGGCCACGTTGCCGACCGCTGTCGTCACACCGCCCACGATGCCTGCGGCCATCCATGCGCTGAAGATAAGCCCAAGGCCCCAGACGACCGCACCATGCATGCTGTCGCGCGCGGAAACCTCATCCGCGCTCGCACCGTCGATCCGGCGGCGCATCCGGCCCGCCACATAACCGCCTGCGGCGTAGGCCACGACGGTGGTGATCAGGATCCATGCGCCCACGATGATCAGCGCCCAGCCGACCGAACCTTCACCCTGCAGCGGCGACACCGCGCTGAGGCCGAGAGCCGCGCCGAAACCGGCAAAGAGCAGCCCGATGGCCGTGGTCACTACGGCACCGCCGAACAGGGCGGGCCAGTCGAAGTAGCTGCCATCCTGCGCGACGCGCGGCTGGCTGGCAGCAGTCATTTTTTCAGTCCGCTCCATATCAGGCGAGTCCCAGCAGCGACAGGATCGCCAGAACGACTACGACAAGACCGACGAGATAGATAATTCCGCCCATTACGAATAACTCCACTATCAGGGGTGGCAGTCCGACCGCATGGGGATTTCCATGGGCATCACCGCTCACCTTGTTGTGAGAGCCAAACAGGACAATGAGCGGAAAAGTTCCGACAGGGGGCAAAAAAGCCCCGGAAACCGGAACTTGGCGCCCCTATTCGCCGTCCTGCGCATCCGACCCGCCGCGGGTGAGCGGCAGGGGCTCCTTGAAGGTGAGGGTGCGATAGGGAAAGGGGATTTCGATTCCGGCGTCGTCCAGCGCCCGTTTGACGGCGGCGACGACCTTGTCCCGGCTTGACCGGATGTCGATGGGGCGCGAACCTGTCCACCAGGTCACTTCGAAATTGATCGAACTGTCCGCAAATTCCTGTGCGAAGATTTCAACGTCACGCACGTCGTCGCGCACGGCGTCGACCCCGCGCACGGCTTGTGCAATGACCTCACGCGCGGCATCCACATCCTCGCCATAGGCGATGCCGCAGATGATCGTGGTGCGGCGCACATCGCGGGCGGTGCGGATGGTGACGGGGTTCTTGAAGAACATCGCGTTGGGCGCGACCACGAGCTGCCCATCGGTCTGGCGGACGTGGGTGTCGCGGATGGTGATCTCCTCCACCTGGCCTTCGATATCCTCGCAATCGATGAAATCCTCGATGGAGAAGGGTTCGCGGATGAGCAGCAGCACCCCGGCCAGAAAGTTTTCAAACACGTCTTTGAAGGCGAAACCGATGGCAACGCCGCCCACGCCCAGCGCGGTTAGCGCCTTGCCGGGCGTGATCGTAGGGAAGGCGATGGTTACGGCGATCAGGATCCCGAAGAGCCAGATGCTGACCGTCAAAAGCATCATGATCACGTCGATCAGGGCCCGCCGCATCCGCGCGCGGCGCAGGGTGCGGGGTACGGTCCAGTTGACGACCTTGACCACCAGCCAGACGAAAAGCACGAAAAGCAACGAAAGCACGATCTGCGGCAGCACGGCCCAGAAGCCCGTCGCATATCCTTCGAGCTGCTCCCGCAGGGGGGCGGGCAGCTTGCTCCACATCGATCCAAACAACTCAGGCATCCCCCGCTAACCCTTCAGACCGGCGGAGGTTCCGCCTAATGCGGCGCAGTATTGGAAAAAAGGTGAATGATCGCAATGCCGCCGATGATCATCGTCAGACCGATAATCGCCGCCGCATCCAGCCGCTGGCCGAAGACCGCAAAGCCGATGGCCGCGATCAGCACGATCCCCAGACCCGACCAAAGCGCATAGACAACGCCCACCGGCATCACCTTCAGCGTCATCGACAGAAGATAGAAGGAGAGCGCATAAGCCAGCACGACGATGAGCGAGGGCACAAGGCGCGAAAACTGCTGCGAGGCCTGCAAGGCGGTCGTGCCGATGGTTTCGGCCAGCACGGCCAGCACAAGGATAAGATAGACGGGCATCAGAACCCCCAGAGCCTAGAGCGGCAGTTCGGTCGTTTCCTTGATCTCTTCCATCACGAAGCTCGCCGACACGTCCGAAAGGGGGATCTTCCGGATCAATTGGCGATAGAGACGGTCATAATCCTTCATGTCGGAAACGCGCGCCCGGATCAGATAGTCGAGATCGCCGGTCATGCGGTACACTCCCAGGATTTCCGGCATGTCCCGTGTAGCAGAAGAAAATCGCGCCAGCCAGTCCGGCGCGTGCTGGTTCGTCCTGATTTGCATGATGACCGACAGGCCGAGGCCCAGCTTTTCGGGATCGAGCAGGCAGACACGCCCGCGAATGATGCCCGCGGCCTCCATCGCGCGAACGCGCCGCCAGCAGGCATTGCGCGACAGGCCCACCGCGTCGCCCAACTGGTCGAGCGATTGGCCCGCATCGCGCTGCAACTGTTTCAGGATCCGTCGATCCGCGTCATCTATATCCACCATATGACGCATATAGCATAAATTTCTCCCGCGATGGAATGTATCATCGTGATCTTTGGGAAATTCACAACCTGCCGGTGGGCTATCCTTTCATTCGATCAGTGAACGGAAAGGAACGCCCCATGATACGCCGCATCTTCCTCGACCATCCGGCAGCGGTGAACGAAAGCTATACCGAACACATGCGCTTCGCATTCGGCTTTGCCGGGTTGCTGCTGCTGGCGGGCGTGGCGGCGATGGTGCATGCGGTTATTCCCTGCCTGTGCCGCAGGACGGCGGGGTATATCGTGCAGCGCCTCGCCGCCCGCATGGCGCATCGGGCCCCACGGCCCGAGGGGCGGGGGACGGTTCCGGCGGAATGAAGGGTATGAAACGGGAAAGGGCCGCACGGGGCGGCCCTTTCGGTCATATTCAATCCCGCGGGGCTATCAGCCCTGCAGCGCCTTGTTCAGGTTCTCATCCACCTTTTCGAGGAAGCCCATGGTGGTGAGCCACTTCTGATCGGGGCCGACCAGCAGGGCGAGGTCCTTGGTCATGTGGCCGCTTTCAACGGTATCCACCACGACGCGTTCCAGCGTCTCGGCAAAGTTGGTCAGCGCGGTGTTGTCGTCGAGCTTGCCGCGGTGCTTCAACCCGCCGGTCCAGGCATAGATTGACGCGATCGAGTTGGTCGACGTCTCTTCGCCCTTCTGGTGCTGGCGGTAGTGGCGCGTGACCGTGCCGTGCGCGGCCTCGGCTTCCACGATCTTGCCATCGGGCGTCATCAGCTGCGATGTCATCAGGCCCAGCGAGCCGAAGCCCTGCGCCACGGTGTCGGACTGCACGTCGCCGTCGTAGTTCTTGCAGGCCCAAACATAGCCGCCCGACCACTTCATCGCCGCCGCGACCATGTCGTCGATCAGGCGGTGTTCGTAGGTGATGCCCGCTTCGGCGAACTTGTCCTTGAACTCTTCGTCGAAGACCTGCTGGAACAGGATCATGAACTGGCCGTCGTAGTTCTTGAGGATGGTGTTCTTGGTGGACAGGTAGACGGGATAGCCGCGCTTGAGGCCGTAGTTCATCGAGGCGCGGGCGAAATCCTTGATGGATTCGTCGAGGTTATACATCCCCATGTAAACGCCGGAGGAGGGCGCGTCGAAGACCTCTTCCTCCATCACGGTGCCGTCTTCGCCGACGAATTTCATCGACAGTTTGCCCGGTCCGGGGAACTTCATGTCGGTGGCGCGGTACTGGTCGCCATAGGCGTGGCGGCCGATCACGATGGGCTGTGTCCAGCCCGGCACAAGGCGGGGTACGTTCTTGCAGATGATCGGCTCCCGGAAGACCACGCCGCCAAGGATGTTGCGGATGGTGCCGTTGGGGCTGCGCCACATCTTCTTGAGGCCGAATTCCTCCACCCGTGCTTCGTCGGGGGTGATGGTCGCGCATTTGACGCCAACGCCGTATTTCTGGATCGCATGGGCGGCATCGACGGTGATCTGGTCATCGGTTTCATCACGCGCCTCGATGCCGAGATCGTAGTACTTGAGATCGACGTCGAGATAGGGGGTGATCAGCTTCTTCTTGATGAAATCCCAGATGATCCGGGTCATTTCATCGCCGTCGAGTTCGACGATTGGGTTTTCTACCTTGATCTTCGACATCAAATGCTCCTTTGGCATAACGCGTTTGCGCAGCGTTTAGCCTATCGTCCGGTGAATGGGAAGGTGGTATACCGTTGTATGCCGAAGCTCGGGCAAAAATTGCCGGATGGGGCATAGATGGGCCGGGGAACCGGGGCGCCGCCCCGGACCCCGACGTATTTGGGATCATGAGAAGGGGTCAGTCTGCCCTGGCTGCGAACCAGGCGGCGATACGGCGGCGGGCATAGTCCCAAAGGCCGGGTGCGCCGCGGGCGATGGCGCTGCCCACACGTTCGGCCACGCGTTCTTCGGTCACGTTGTATTCCACCCAGCTGCCGCCGCCTGACATCAGGTTCTGCATCGGCGGCTGGAACCGGTCGAGCGATTTGGCGAAGCGGGCGGTGGGTGTTTCGGCGGCTTCGAATTCTTCCCAGATGGCACGCAGCCCGGTGCTGAGGTCATCGGGAAGCAATCCGAAAATGCGGTCCGCCGCGGCCTGTTCCGCCGCCGCAACCGCCGGGGCGTCAACCGTGCCGAAGATCGGATTGTCGCCCGCGTCGATCTCCACCAGGTCGTGCAGGATCAACATGCGGAGCACCCGGTCGATATCGACATCCGGCCCGGCCTGATCCGCCAGCACCAGCGCGTAGAGCGTCAGGTGCCAGGAATGTTCCGCTGAATTCTCCCGGCGGGAGGCATCGCCCAGCGTCGTGCCACGCAGAACGGACTTGAGCTTGTCCGCCTCGTTCAGAAAGGCAATCTGCCGGTCGAGACGTGTGCTCACGCCTCGGTGGACCTGTCGCGATGGGCCTGCAGCCTGCGGGCGAGGAAATCCCGGCCCTTCTGCTCGGCCATCCGGGTGCGGATCGCGGTCAGGAAGGCTTCTTCGAGTGTCTGGGACGAGGCCCCCAGTTCATTGCCGACCTCGATGAAGAGACGATCCTCGCCGGTTTCGCGCTGCACGGCGAGGCATTCATCGGCCAGTTTGTTGGCCATCTCGACGACGAAGCGGTCCGCCATCAGCGCGACGTCTCCGTCAGGCGGCGCTTCACGTAGTGGGAGGTGGTATCGATCAGCGTATCCATATGCGGATCCTCGAAGAAATGACCGGCGCCCTCGATTTCCTTGTGGGTGATCGTGATGCCCTTCTGCTCGTGCAGCTTGTTCACGAGGCTCACGGTATCGGGGGGCGGGGCCACCTTGTCCGCCGTGCCGTTGATGATCAGCCCGGAGGCGGGGCAGGGGGCGAGGAAGGAGAAATCGTACATGTTGGCCGGCGGGGAGACCGAGATGAAGCCCGTGATCTCTGGCCGGCGCATCAGAAGCTGCATGCCGATCCAGGCGCCGAAGCTGAAGCCCGCGACCCAGCAATGCTTGGAATTGTTGTTCATCGACTGCAGGTAATCCAGCGCCGAGGCCGCATCGCTGAGTTCGCCGATGCCCTGGTCGTATTCGCCCTGGCTGCGCCCCACGCCGCGGAAGTTGAAGCGCAGGACCGTGAAGCCCATCTTGTAGAAGGCGTAATGTAGATTGTAGACCACCTTGTGGTTCATTGTGCCGCCGAACTGCGGGTGCGGGTGCAGGACGATCGCGATGGGCGCATCGCGTTCCTTCTGGGGGTGATAGCGGCCTTCTAGGCGGCCTTCGGGTCCGGGAAAGATGACCTCGGGCATGGGATATCCTGCATGCAGGTTCCAGGGGCCGCGAATAGTTGACGAATTCGCTCGGGCACCTTAGAACGGTTCTAAACTTACACCTGCGTGACTGCGGCGCGTACAGGCTTTGCACTTAGGCATTTCGCGGCGCGGCGTCAATCGACTGCCGCCGGCGGGAGGGGATGGACGATGAAGCTATCGACGAAAGGGCGCTATGCCATGGTGGCCCTGTCCGACATCGCCCTGCAAAAGGACGATGCGCTGGTCTCTCTCGGTGATATCGCGGAGCGCCAGTCCATTTCGCTGCCCTATCTGGAGCAACTCTTCGTCAAGCTGCGGCGGGGGGAGCTGGTGACATCGGTCCGCGGGCCCGGCGGGGGCTACCGGCTGGCGCGGCCCGCGTCGGAGATCCGGGTGATCGACGTGCTGGCCGCCGTGGATGAAACGCTCGATGCCATGCACAAGGGTGCGGGCGTGTCGGGCGGGCTTTCGGGCAGCCGGGCACAGTCGCTGACCAACCGGCTGTGGGAGGGGCTGAGCGCGCATGTCTATGTCTATCTGCACCAGACGCGGCTTTCGGATGTCATCGCCAATGATCTGGCGCCCTGTCCGGCGGTGCCGAACCTTTTCGCGGTGGTGGACGAGGCATGAGGGTCTATCTCGATCATAATGCCACCACCCCGCTGCGCCCCGAGGCGCGGGCCGCCATGACTGAGGCGATGGATGTGGCGGGCAACCCATCGAGCGTCCATGCCGAAGGGCGCGCGGCCAAGGCATTGATTGAGCGCGCCCGCGCGCAGATCGCCACGGCCCTCGGGGCGGAGGACGCGGATATCGTCTTTACCTCCGGTGCCACGGAGGCGGCAGCACTCGCCCTTGGGGGGCGTGGGTTACGCGGCGCGGCGATAGAACATGATGCGGTGCGATCCTGGGTGGCGGAGGATCTGCCGGTCGATGCCCATGGGAAGGTCGATCTGGACGATCCCGCCGGCTGCACCTTGCAATCAGCCAATTCCGAAACCGGCGTTCTGCAGTCGCTCCCTCCGGGCCTTGCCGTCAGCGACATGACCCAGAGCTTCGGCAAACTGCCCTGCGATTTCGCGGGTTCCGGCCTGCGCATGGCGCTCGTCTCGGCGCACAAGCTGGGCGGGCCGAAGG
>NZ_LWGH01000820.1:0-302 GCF_001635395.1 Sulfitobacter sp. HI0129
CCTTGATGACGAACCTCGCCAAGGGCTACCGGGCCGAACTGGCTGAAAAATTTGTGATCGAGGTGCCCGAAGTCGTCACCCGTCAGGTCAGCAATGACGGCACCCGGAAGTACCTTGTCCGGATTGCGGGCGGCCACGAGGTGGAGGTTGTCTATATCCCCGAAGAAGGCCGGGGCACGCTTTGTGTGTCTTCTCAGGTGGGGTGCACCCTGACCTGTTCCTTTTGCCATACCGGCACGCAAAAGCTGGTTCGTAACCTCACCGCGGCAGAGATCATCGGCCAGGTGATGGTCGCGCGGGAC
>NZ_LWGH01000821.1:0-868 GCF_001635395.1 Sulfitobacter sp. HI0129
ACTTCGACAGCTGTGCTCATCGCAACAGCCCGTATTGCCGTGCCATATCGCGTACGCCGTCATAGGCGGCGCCGTCGGCCCTGACGTACCCATCCGGTCCATAAAAATAGCGCAGCTTGTTGCGGTGCTCCGGCTCGTTGAGCCGCAGCATTGCGTCGACAAAACGGTCCCGCAGAGCGGCATCGAGCCCCGGGCGAGCGATCACCAAATGGCTCGGGATCGGCGCGCTTTCCGCGATCCAGGTTACCTCTGCCTGTTGCTGCGGCGTCAGAAGCAGGTCGGCATACTGGCTGGCGCCTGCGGCATCGACCAGGCCTTCGGCCATCGCCTGCATCGCCTGCTGGTAGCCGCCCGCGAAGAAGACGCGGCCGAAGAATGCTTCCGCCTGTCCGGGGTCTTCGATCAGCCCGGCTTCTACGAATTCGGCGAGCGGGTAGAGATAGCCCGATTCCGAAATCGGATCGGCAAAAGCGATGTCGCGCCCGCGCAGGTCTGCGAGCGCGCCGATGCCGCTGTCGCGCCGCACGAAGATGCGGCCCGTATAACTCGGCGCGTCGCGGTAGACCTCGGACAGGAGCGGCACGGCACCGATCTCGGCCTCGGCCAGAACGAAGGGCAGGGCGCCCATGAAGGAGATATCCGCGTCGCCGTTGCGCAGCGCCTCGACCGCCGCTGCATGGTCGATGGTGACGAACCCCTCGACGGGGACGCCGATCTCCTCTGCCAGCCATCCGGTGATGGCCTCGATGTCCCCCAGAAGCTTGTCGGGGTTCTCTTGCGGGATGAAGGCAAGCCGCAGGGTTACGTCTTGCGCGGCGAGAGGTGTCGCCAGCGACACCGCGCCCGCGCCGACCAAGGTCAGTATCGT
>NZ_LWGH01000822.1:0-550 GCF_001635395.1 Sulfitobacter sp. HI0129
CGCGACAGCGCGGGCGACAACATCGCCAAACCGCTCCGAGTCCCGCCCCTCGACTTCCATCTTCATGACGCCGACAACATAGGTGTCGGATGAATGGCGATCGGTCATGACGGCTCTCGCGGCGGCAATCGGCACGGCCTTCCAGTCGTTTCGGGCGAACTATCGAACCATGTGGATTTGTCTCTCATACCGCACTCTGATGCGGATCTGGTCGAATTGTCCATGAGGTAACTTGGTGCGACCACGGACCGGCGCAGCAGCCATCTACTCTGGTGCGCTACCAGAACTCTACTTAGGCTTGCCCACAAAACAGTCCCGCCAAACGCAAAGGGCCGCCCCGAAGGACGGCCCTGACATGTCAAACCGTGCGGGCGATCACTCGTCTTCGAGTTCCTCGACACGCTTCTGAAGCTCGTCCTTGCTGATCTCCTTCTCGGAAACCTCGGCATTCTCCACGATGTGGTCGACGACCTTGTCTTCGAAGATCGGGGCGCGCATCTGCTGCTGCATCTGCTGGTTCTGCTGAACGAATTCAAAGAACTGACGCTCC
>NZ_LWGH01000823.1:0-606 GCF_001635395.1 Sulfitobacter sp. HI0129
CTTGGGCCGTGCGCCCGCCATGTTGGAAACGACCTGACCGTCCTTGAACAGGAACAGCGCAGGGATACCGCGAACGCCCATCTGTGCGGGGCTGTTGGGGTTTTCGTCGACGTTGACCTTTACGATCTTCACCTTGCCGTCCATCTCGTCGGACAATTCTTCAAGGGCGGGACCGATCTGCTTACAGGGGCCGCACCATTCGGCCCAGAAGTCCACGACTACCGGGATATCTGCGTTTTTAACTTCTGCGTCGAATGTGGAATCGGTAACTGCGACGGTTGCCATGATGCTCTCCTGACAGGGAATGTTAAGGAATGTACCTATGTAGCGGGCCTATCGCCGTCAAGGTCGGGCGCGCGGGCCAGTGCGTCCAGTACCAGCCTTTCCGGAAGTGGCATATAGGCCGGGCCGTTCGTCCAGAGGAGCCCGACCTCGATCTCCCTCTCGGGATATATCTGTCGCAGCAGATGCAGATAGGCCCCCATCTGCCGCAGAATACCTTCGGGGCAGTGGGAGACATCCGCTGGAACGACGCGGTTCGTCTTGTAATCGAGCGCCACGATCCGGTCCGGCGTGATGATCAGCCGGTCGATTGATCCATGCAGC
>NZ_LWGH01000824.1:0-927 GCF_001635395.1 Sulfitobacter sp. HI0129
CGCGCCCTGCGTTCGCAGCGCTCGACCGTCGGATCGTTGGCGATCTCGTCCGCCTTGGATGGATTGAGCATCACGAACATGACCCGCCGGGCGCCTCTGTCCCATTCCCGGGTCAGGCTGTAGCGGTAGGATTCGCAGTCGGAATAGACCACCTGCGAATATGTGCCAGCCTCTTCGTGTTCGCGGATCAGCATGCGCCCGTTCCAGGGGTCAAAGGTTGAAAACCCGTGAAGGGTGGACCTCTCCTGCCTTGTAGCGGCCTACGGCGACCGGGGTCCCATCGTAGGAGACCCAGCATTCGTCGCCATATTCGATTCCGGCTGCGTTGAGCACCATGCCGGGATTGCCGTTGCGCAGTTTGGTGGCCCCCTCTGCGGTCGCCTTGGCTTCCGGCAGTTCGTTCAGCCCGGTGGCCAGGGGAAGCAGATGGGCATCCAATTCAGGCGTCCGGGCCAGCTCCTCTACTCTGTCGAGGGTGAGGCCATCGCGCGCCTGAAAGGGGCCGGACCAGACGCGGCGCAATTCGCGCACATGGCCCAGACAGCCCAGTTTCTGGCCCAGATCCCGCGCGATGGACCGGACATAGCCGCCCTTTCCGCAGACCATTTCCAGTGTGACGTGATCAGGATCGGGCCGATCGATGAGCAACAGGCTCTCCACCCAGAGCGGGCGCGCGGCCAGTTCCATCTCTTCCCCGTCGCGGGCCAGTTTGTAGGCCCGCTGGCCATCTACCTTCACCGCGGAAAACTGCGGCGGAACCTGTTCGATATCGCCCACGAAAGACCCCAGAGCGTCCTTGATCGACGTATCATCGGGGCGCAGATCGGATTGGGCGATGACCTCGCCTTCGGCATCGTCCGTATTGGTCGCGATACCGAGGCGAACGGTGAACTCGTAGGCTTTAAGCGCATCGGTGATGTAGGGAAC
>NZ_LWGH01000825.1:0-796 GCF_001635395.1 Sulfitobacter sp. HI0129
TGGCTAAGCTTCGCGCAGCGTGTCCGCTTTGCGGGCATGAACTTGCGGGATCGTGTAGCACAGAACATCCAGGAATTGAGACGCGCCAGCGGCCTCAGCCAGGAGGAGCTTGCTCATCGGGCCGATGTGAGCCGCGGCCATATGTGCAAGGTCGAGAACGCCAGGTTCGCCGCTTCTCTCGACCTTCTCGAACGCATCGCCAAGGCGCTGAACGTCGACCCCGAAGAGTTCTTTACAAAGCGCTAGCTAAAATTTGCCAGCCCCTGATGCGCCCTCGATCGGAGCGTCTCAAGAGGTAGTCAAATGGAGCGCAGTGAGTTCAATGAGTAAGAGAAAGACAGGCTGGCCTTTCCAGGAAGGGTTTCTGAACACCGATACGCAGGCGCTTCACCTGTTCACCGATTACCGTTGGAATGACGGCTCTGTGAGCCGTCGTTGGCATGTTGACCCTGAACGCTTTGAGGCAGACCTAACCGAACTTCGCCCTGTCTCCCTGAACACATCGGAGCGTTCGGATCAGTAGGAGAACCAGTCCGAATGGCCCATGTTGCCCTCGTAGTCGCCGAATTCGACCATGATGCTGCGGGAATAGAAGTGCCATAGGCCACCGCTGGTCGGGTAAGCGATCTCCTGCCCGCTTTCCGAGATGAATGTCGCGGGCCAGGGCGCGTGGGATCCGTAGACCCGCTGGATGTAGCGGCAGGTCCGGTTCTCGCGATCACAGGAGCGGATCGACCAGTCCCATTGACGCGGCTCGTCACGCGGCTCATAGGAGCGCCCGGTGAACCAGATCACA
>NZ_LWGH01000826.1:0-4949 GCF_001635395.1 Sulfitobacter sp. HI0129
GAAGCGGTTTATTTCGACCACGATCCCGAGGAACTGAAAGAGATCGCCAGCCGTGCCTCAAGCCTTGGCGCGGAGCGCTTCGTGCTGGATGACGGCTGGTTCGGCGTGCGCGACGATNACACGCGCGCGCTGGGGGNCTNGGCCGTGGNTGCGCNCAAATATCCNGACGGGCTGACCCCGCTGATCGAGCATGTCCGGAGCCTGGGCATGACCTTCGGCCTGTGGTTCGAACCCGAGATGGTCAACAGTGACTCCGATCTCTTCCGGGCGCATCCCGACTGGGTGCTTGGCCCTGATGATCAGGTCATGGGCCGTCAGCAACTGGTGCTGGACATGAGCCTGCCGCAGGTGCGCGACTACCTCTTCGACCGGATGGCCGACATCCTCAGCCGGAACGACATCGACTACATCAAGTGGGACCATAACCGGGTGCTGCCCGTGCCGTCCGCCGCCCAGACGCGCGGAACGCTGGCGTTGCTCACCCGCTTGCGTTGTGCCTTCCCGGAGGCGGAGATCGAAAGCTGCGCCTCGGGCGGCGGGCGGATCGACTTTGGAATTCTGGAGCATACGCAGCGTGTGTGGCTGTCCGACAGCAACGACGCGCTGGAGCGTTTGCGCATTCAGCACGAAGCCGCCCTGTTTCTGCCCATGGCAGTCACGGGAAGCCATGTAGGCCCCCGGCGCTGCCATACGTCGGGGCGCAGCCATGACATCAGGTTCCGCGCCTGGGTCGCGGCGCAGCGACACATGGGGTTCGAGATGGACCCCCGCGAGCTTACCGACGAAGAGGCAGAGGTCCTGCGGGACGTGACCGCTTGGTGGAAGGAGAACCGCGACTGGCTGATGCGCGCGGATATCCTGCGGCTCAACAGTGCCGATCCTAGCGTTCTGGCCGAACAGCATATGGCGCGGGACGGCGTGGGTTTCGTGGTTTTCGCGGGCAAGGGCGCGACCTCTTCGCAGATCGCCCCGCGCCCGCTGCCCCTGACCGGGTTGGTGCCTGACGCCATCTACCGCATCGACCTGATCAACCGGGAAGATGCGCCGGGCCTGTCGCGCGGGGATCAGAAATTAAAGTCCGGCCCCCTTGAACTTTCGGGGGCGTTCCTGATGAACCACGGGCTGACCCTGCCGTGGAGTTTTCCCGAGACGATGTGGGTCGTGAAAGGAGAACGCAGATGACCGACGACCGCCGCAGCCGCGCATGGTACGGCATGATCGACAAGGACGGGTTCACCCGGCGGTCATGGATGAAGAACCAGGGTTTTCCGGATCACGTGTTTGACGGTCGGCCCGTCATCGGCATCTGCAACACATGGTCGGAACTGACGCCCTGCAACTCGGGCCTGCGCGATCTGGCCGAAGGCGTGAAGCGCGGCGTCTGGGAGGCCGGGGGCTTTCCGGTCGAATTCCCGGTGATGAGCCTTGGCGAGACGCAGATGAAGCCCACAGCCATGCTGTTCCGCAACCTGCTCGCCATGGACGTGGAGGAATCGATCCGCGCCTATGGGATCGACGGGGTGGTGCTGCTGGGGGGCTGCGACAAGACCACGCCGGGGCAGCTCATGGGCGCGGCCTCGGTTGACTTGCCGTCGATCGTCGTCTCTTCGGGGCCGATGCTGAACGGCAAATGGAAGGGGCGCGATCTGGGTTCGGGCACCGATCTGCGCAAGTTCGCCACCGCGGTGAAGGCGGGCGAGATGACGCTGGCGGATTTCATGGCCACCGAAAGCGGGATGAGCCGGTCGAAGGGCGTATGCATGACGATGGGCACGGCCTCCACCATGGCCTCGCTGACCGAAGCGATGGGCATGGCGCTGCCAACCAATGCAGCCCTGCCAGCGGTCGATGCCCGCCGCATGGCCCTGGCACATATCACCGGGCGGCGCATCGTCGAGATGGTCGAGGAGGATCTGCGCATCTCGAAGGTATTGACCCGCGAAAGTTTTGAGAACGCGATCATCGCCAATGCCGCGGTGGGCGGTTCGACCAATGCGGTGATCCATCTGCTGGCGCTTGCCGGTCGCGTGGGCATCGAACTGGACCTGTCCGATTTCGAGATCGGCAGCGGTATTCCCCTGCTGGTGAACTGCATGCCGTCGGGCAAATACCTGATGGAGGATTTTTGCTATGCCGGGGGTATGGCCGCCGTGCTGGCAGAGGTCGCCCATCTGCTGCGGCCTGCCCGCACGGTACTGGGCGGGGATATCGCGGCCTATCATCAGGGGGCCGAATGCCATAACCGCGATGTGATCCGACCCTTCGACGACCCGCTGAAACCCGCCGCGGGGCTGCGCGTGCTGCGCGGCAACCTCGCGCCGCGGGGGGCGATCGTCAAACCGTCCGCGGCGACGGACGACCTGCTTGAGCATGAAGGCGAAGCGTATGTTTTCGACAGCATCGAGGAGTTGAAGGCCAATATCGACCGCGACGACCTGCCGGTGACAGCCGACACGATCCTCGTGCTGAAAGGATGCGGGCCGAAGGGCTATCCCGGGATGCCCGAAGTCGGTGACATGCCCTTGCCCGCCAAGCTCGTCCGGCAGGGGGTGCGCGATATCGTTCGCATTTCGGATGCGCGCATGTCGGGCACCGCCTTCGGCACCGTGATCCTGCATGTCGCGCCCGAAGCGCATGACGGGGGGCCGCTGGCGATGGTGCAGACGGGCGACCGCATTCGCGTTTCGGCACAGGCGGGTACGCTCGATCTGCTGGTGTCAGAGGCGGAACTGAAAGAGCGCCGCGCGGGTTGGGTGGCCCCCCCGCCGCACTACACACGGGGCTACGCCAAGATGTACGTCGATCATGTGTTGCAGGCGGACCGGGGCGCGGACCTCGATTTCCTCGTGGGCAAGGACACCCGCCCCGTCACGCGGGAAAGCCATTGATGAATCCGCTGGCCACATTTCATGACCTTGATGGTCAAAGCGTCTTTATCACCGGCGGCGGATCGGGGATCGGCGCGGCGCTGACGGAAGGGTTCCTCCGGCAAGGTGCGCGGGTCGCCTTTGTTCAGCGGTCCGACGCCACCGCGTTTTGCGACGAGATGGAGGCCCGCCACGGGCGCAGGCCGCTGTTCCTGCAATGCGACATCACGGATGTGGCGCGGCTGCGTTCCTGTATCGAAGAGGCGGGGGAGGCCCACGGCCCGGTGCGCGTTCTCATCAACAATGCCGCGAACGACAAGCGGCATGAGACGGAGGATGTAACGGAGGCTTTCTGGGACCAATCCCAGGCCATCAACCTGAAAGCCTATTTCTTTGCCTGTCAGGCGGTGATCCCCTGCATGCGCGCGGCGGGGGGCGGGGCGATCGTGAACTTCACCTCCATCAGCTACATGATGGGGAACACGGGCTATCCCGCCTACACGACGGCCAATGCAGGCATCAATGGCATGACCCGCAGCCTCGCCCGGGAATTCGGCCCAGACGGCATCCGCGTGAACGCGCTTGCACCCGGCTGGGTGCTGACCGACAAACAGAAAGACATGTGGGCAACGCCCGAGGCGCTGGCCGCGCATCTGGAACGCCAATGCCTGAAGGATCATCTGGCCCCACAGGACATTGTGGCGGCGACGCTGTTCCTTTCTTCGGGGGCGAGCCGGATGATGACGGGTCAGGTCATGGTCGTGGATGGTGGCGTGGTGGTGACGGGATGAGTGACGGCAAAGCGGCATGGGTGGCGGTGGACTGGGGCACCTCGAACCTGCGCGCCTGGGTCTTGGGTGCGGGGGGTGAGGTTCTGGCGACGTCTCGCGCACCGGCGGGGATGAACAGCCTCGACCCCGATGGGTTTGAGCCGGCCTTGCTGGATTTGTTGGGCCCCTGGCTCGGTTCGGAGCGTTTGCCGGTCATCGCCTGTGGCATGGTGGGCGCAAAACAGGGCTGGCACGAAGCGCCCTATGCCGCGGTTCCATGCGCGCCGCCTGCACTGGCACAGGCGGTGCGGCCCCGGGTGCGGGACCGGCGGCTGGATGTGCGCATCCTGCCCGGTGTCAGCCAGCTTTCGCCTCCCGACGTGATGCGGGGGGAGGAAACGCAGATCGCGGGCTACCTCCGCAGCGATCCAGATTTTGACGGTGTGTTCTGCCTGCCCGGCACCCACAGCAAATGGGTTCATGTGAGCGCGGGTGAGATCGTAAGCTTCCGGACCTTCATGACGGGGGAGCTGTTCGACCTGCTGGCCCGCCAGTCGGTGCTGCGCCATTCCGTATCTCAGGAAGATGGCTGGGACGATGCGGCGTTTCTCTCTTCGGTGGATGACATGATGTCGAACCCGCAGCGGCTTGCGGCCCGTCTTTTCGGCCTGCGGGCGGGCGCGCTGTTGGAAGGGACAGACCCCGCGCGCCTCAGGGCACGGCTTTCGGGCCTGCTGCTGGGGATGGAGATCGCGGGCGCACGGGATTACTGGCTGGGCCGGGATATCATGCTGATCGGCGCGCCGACGCTGACGGCGCGCTACCGGACCGCGCTGCAGGCGCAGGGAGCGGCGGTGCGCGAGACCGACGGGGCCGACATCGTTCTGGCGGGGCTGAGTGCCGCCTATGCGGAGGCATCCGCATGAGCAGGCATATCATCGCCATTCTCCGCGGTATCACCCCGCAGGAGGTGGCAGGCGTGGGCGACGCGCTGGTCAGTGCCGGGATCGACAGGATCGAAGTGCCGCTGAACTCCCCCCAGCCCTTCCGGTCAATCGAGGCGCTCGCCCAAGGGTTCGGGCATCACGCCATGGTCGGGGCGGGTACGGTTCTGGACCCGCAGGATGTGGACCGGGTGCGCGATGCCGGGGGCAGGCTCGTGGTCTCGCCCGACTGCAATCCTGCAGTCATCGAACGGACGAAGACGCTCGGCCTTGCCTCCTATCCCGGGGTGGCCAGTCCGACGGAATGTTTCACCGCCCTGCGGCATGGGGCGGACGGGTTGAAGTTTTTCCCGGCCTTCCTGACCGGC
>NZ_LWGH01000827.1:0-909 GCF_001635395.1 Sulfitobacter sp. HI0129
GAGCAGGT
Organism: Sulfitobacter sp. HI0129; assembly: GCF_001635395.1. Lineage (NCBI taxonomy): Bacteria > Pseudomonadati > Pseudomonadota > Alphaproteobacteria > Rhodobacterales > Roseobacteraceae > Sulfitobacter > Sulfitobacter sp. HI0129. The sequence continues at coordinate 9 of NZ_LWGH01000827.1, forward strand.
GGATGCCTACGAACGTCTCGTGATGGACGTGATCCGCGGCAACCAGACCCTTTTCATGCGGGGTGACGAGGTGGAGGCCGCATGGGCCTGGACCGATCCGATCATCCAGGGGTGGGAGTCGCGCAACGATGTGCCCAAACCCTATGACAGCGGAACCGATGGTCCGACGGATTCGTTCGAACTCATGCGCCGGGACGGGCGCAAATGGCGAAAGGTATCCCCATGAACCTCAAAGAATATTCCGATCGTGAATTGCTGGCCATGAGCGTCGCGAACGTGCTGGCGGGCGAGTTGAAGAACGTACTGACAGCCAATGACAAGGCGACCTTCGCAGTGCCGGGCGGTACCACGCCCGGCCCGATCTTCGACATGTTGAGCAGCACCCGGCTTGACTGGTCCTCGGTCCGGGTGCTCCTGACAGATGAACGCTGGGTGCCGGAAAGCGATGGTCAGTCCAATGCGGCACTGGTGCGCAAACGGCTGCTCACCGAACATGCGGCGGCGGCCCGTTTCATGCCCTTCTACCGTGACGGCATGACCGCGCAGGAGGCCGCCGAAGACATCGCCCCGATGCTGGAGCCGGAATTGCCGCTATCGGTCCTGCTGTTAGGCATGGGGGCGGATATGCACACCGCGTCGCTCTTTCCCGGCATGGCCGAACTGGAGGAAGCGCTTGACCAGCACGCCCCGGCGCTGATCGCCGTCCGACCGGAGGGGCAACCGACCGAACGTGTCACCCTTTCGGGCCGTGTGCTGCAGGGGGCGCTTGCCACGCATCTGGTGGTCTTCGGCAAAGAAAAGCGCGCCGCGCTGGAACGCGCCGCCCGCCTGAGCCCGAAGGATGCCCCCATCGCATTGGTGCTGGAAGACGCAAAGGTTCACTACGCCCCATGACCAACAC
>NZ_LWGH01000828.1:0-389 GCF_001635395.1 Sulfitobacter sp. HI0129
GCACCGGCTGCCCCCGTCGAAGTCCCGATGAACGGTGCCATCTACATGGCGGATCTGACCGGCGGACAGAAGACCGGATTGTTCTACGACCAGCGGCCCAACCACGCCTTCGTGGCGGAGCTGTCACGCGGGGCGCGCGTACTCGACGTGTTTTCCCACGTGGGGGGCTTTTCGCTGGCCGCACTGGCGGGCGGCGCCGCTTCGACACTGGCGGTGGACGGATCGGCGCCCGCACTCGATCTCGCGCAGGCCGGGGCAGCGGCGATGGGGCGTGCGGATGATTTCAGCACTCGTCAGGGCGACGCCTTCGAGGCGCTGACCGCCCTGCGGGCCGAGGGCCAGCAATTTGACGTCGTCGTCTGCGACCCGCCCGCCTTTGCCCCCGCCAA
>NZ_LWGH01000829.1:0-1144 GCF_001635395.1 Sulfitobacter sp. HI0129
CATCTCGGCGCGCCCTATGCAGATGTATGACGAGGATGTCGTGACGCTGATGCGTAGGGCAGTGCGTCCAAACGGGTCGAGCTACCTCGAAGAGGCACGGTTTGAGTCCTCGGCCTGGGAAGACATCGGAAGGCCCGAGTTTGCAAGGCTTTGGGATGCCGAGGCTGCGTCCCTGCCAAAAACCACCACGACCAAGCTCTACCTGCTGACCGGGCTCTTGTTGCCGATCTGGAAGGACATTCCGACCACCAATGAACGCATCTACAGGGTCACGCCCGGTGGGGCGACCGCCATGATCGGGCGCACGCTGAGCGAAGAAGGGGCGGCCGCGCTGTGCGCCCGCTTCCTCGTCTCCAACCCGCAAACACCGCAAGAGATGCTGACCGCCGCATTGGGCACCACCGCGCCGGTCGATCTGGGCCGGGGTCTGACCCTGACCCGTCGCCGCGTCGCAGGCGAGATGCGCCTCGAGCTTGGCGGCGCGGACAAGGGCATGATCGACAGCCTCAAGGCCCTCGGCTGCTTCACCGAGATCATTGCCTTCCAGTTGCGGGTGTTCCTGCCGCATGGGGACGGGATCGACACGGGAAGCATTCTGGCCCGGATCGTGGGGCAGGAAGCCGCCATGACGTCAGAACAAGCCGCCTGAAAAGTCAAAGCGGGCTTTCGGTCGGGCGTCGCGGATCGGGGTTTGCCCGGGCTGCGCTTTCCGGGCGCGGGCAGACCAATGCCACGCCCGGCCCCCCAAATTCAGACAAGAGGACAGACCCATGACCAATCCCCAGATCGACTATGCCGCAATGGCGGCTCAGTGGCGTGTAGAGCGCGAAACCACCTTGAAGGCATCCAGAGTGGAGCTGCTCGCGCAGCTACGTGCGCTTGGCATCAGCGAGGTCGCTGTCGAATACGAAGGCTATGGCGACTCCGGCAATGTCGAGGATGTGACGGTGCAGCCTGCAGAGGTCAACCTGCCGGAGCCGCTTGCCACAAAGGTTGGCGACTTCTCCTGGTCGCTCGCCTATCACCATCACCCGGGGTTCGAGAACAACGAGGGCGGCTACGGCACGCTGTCCTGGGACATAGCACTAGACAGCATCACCCTCGATCACGCGGACCGCTATGTCGAATGCTCGCACAGCTATGA
>NZ_LWGH01000830.1:0-8550 GCF_001635395.1 Sulfitobacter sp. HI0129
GGCTGAACCGGACGGGGCGGCTCGACCGGCCTTCGCCGTTGTTTCTGGACCTGATGGAAGCGAGCGATGGGGTGCACCGGGCGACCGGCGGGCTCTTCGATCCGACAGTTCAGCCGCTTTGGCAGGCCATCGCCACGGGCCGCGACCCGGATGCGGTACGGGCCGCAGTGGGTTGGGACAGGGTGCATTTCGATCCGGGCGCCGTGACCCTCGGCCCGGGGCAGGCGCTGACCTTCAACGGGATCGCGCAGGGGTTCGCGACCGACTGCATCGCCCGCCTGCTGGACGCACGAGGGCTGGGCGATACGCTGGTCAATATGGGAGAGTTCCGGGGGAGGGGCGGCCCGTGGCGCATCGGGCTTGCCGACCCGACCTTCGGGCTGATGGGGACGCGGAGCTTGCGCAACGGCGCAATCGCGACCTCCAGCCCCGCCGCGATGCTGTCCGACAGGGGCGGGCATATCCTGCATCCGGGCCATGCTGCACAATGGTCCACCGTTTCCGTCGAAGCCGAAGACGCCACCACGGCGGACGGCTTTTCCACCGCCTTCTGCCTGTCGCCCATTGGAGTGATACGCGGGGCTGCCGGACGCCACGGAATCCGGCGTATCACACTGATCGACACGGCGGGGGATCTGACGACCCTCTGAGAGCGGGTTCCGCGCTGCGCTTCAGGCCTTGGCCTTGCGTCCGAACCATCCACGTTTGGTAGGCTCCGCCGGGGGTTCCTGCGCATCGGTCACGGTTTCTTCGGCCGGTGGCGCGCCCACGGCATCGCGGAAGTTGTTGAAGAACTGGTCGGCCATCTTCTTGGCAAAGCCGTCGATGATCCGGCTGCCCAGTTGTGCCAGTTTGCCGCCCACCTTCGCTTCGACGTCGTAGTGCAGCAGGGTCTGGCCATCCTTCTCTTCGAGCCGCACGTCCGCGCCGCCCTTGGCGAAGCCCGCAGCACCTCCCTTGCCCTCGCCGGTGATGGTCAGGGATTGGGGCGCCACCATATCGGTGAGTTGAACCGCACCCTTGAAGGTCGCTTTGACGGGGCCGACTTTCTGGACCACGGTCGCCTCGAACCCCTCTTCGGCGGAGCCTGTCATCTCCTGACAGCCGGGCACGCAGGCTTTCAGGACTTCGGGGTCCAGCAGGGCGGCCCAGACGGTTTCGCGGTCTGCCGCGATCAGCTTCGTGTCACTCAGGTTCATGGAAAAGCCTTCCGTTTAATCTGGTTGGAGACTAGCAAAAAAGGGCGCTCGGCCATATGCGACCAAGGGCCAGCGCCTAGCGGACGGGCGGCTGAAAGCTGAGCCCGTAGGAGGCGAAGATCGCTTCGATCCGCCCGTCGTCGAGCGCCGCAAAGATGGCATCATCCACCGCATAGGCGAGGGCGCGGTAGCGGAAATTGACCGCCACCCCCAACGTCCAGCGGCTGACGGCGAAACCGGCCAGCGGGGGTTGATGAATGCCGAGCCTTTCGGTCACCCCGTGTTCAAGCTGGCCGAGCGGACCCATGGCGGCCTTCGTCTCGCCTGCGTCGAGCGCGGCCATCGCGCGGGCCATATCGGGATAGTGCATCACCTGGCCTGAAAGCTGACCGCCCGCAAAGGACGAAAGGTAGAAATCCGAAATCGAGTCGTTTTCAACCGCCACACTGTCGAAGCGGAAATAGGCGGGCACCGGTTTTTCATCCGGATAGGCGTCTTCGCGGTAGGCGATGGCGATGGACTCAGCGGCATACTGCCCGGTAAAGACCACCTGTTCCACCCGGCAGGCAAAGGCTGAATCGTAAGGCACCCGCATCATCGCATTGGACACCCGCCCGCCGATCACCGGACCCTTCCAGATGTTGTTGCGCAGGTCGGCTTCGAGGTTTTCGTCCGCCGCCACGAACGCGAACCGCGCCTCCACCCCGAGGCTTTCGGCGATGAGCGCCGCGATCTCTACATCCACGCCCCTTGGTTTGCCGGCCTCTTCCCAGCTGTAGGGCGGATAGTCTTCGTAGACGGCAAAGCGCATGTGGCCCTGCTCCACGATCGTATCGAGATCCTGGCCCACCTCGTCCCGGCCCGTGTTCTGGGGTTTTGGCTGCGGGATATATCCCGCGCAGGGGTCCGCGGCACGGGCCTGTCCGGCAAGGGAGAGGCCCGCAAGCAGGGAAAGGGTGATGAAAGCGAGACGCATGTTATTCGGCGGCCGACAATCCGATCGTGAGGATCTCTGCCGCGCGGTCGTAGCTTGCCTTGGTGCCGTCGATCCGCTCGGCGGCGCGAAGGGCGATTGAATCCGCCACCGGCGCGCCCGAAAGCGTTTCGATGCCGTCGCCCAACTCGTGCAACCGCGCGATGATGGCATCGGGGTCCGCACCGGTATCGTCGCCGGCATAGCCGGCAAGCTGGTCGCGGATCGCCTTCAGCTCATCCGAAACGGCATCCATGGCCTCCTGATCGGGGCGTGTTTCGATGTAGGTGCGGATCGCCCATGCTGCGTCCTGCCCCAGTGTTTCGCCGAAGGCGGGCATCTTGGTCACGCCATTCTGGGTATAGCCTTCGCGGAAGCGCTCCACATACCATTCGTCGCCATATTCTTCCGCTTCGAGGAACCGCAGATCGGGCGCCAACCCGCCGGAGATCGCCTCCAACCCGTGGCAGCGCGCGCAATTCTGGTTGTAGCCGGAGGCGCCGATCTCGATCGCTTCCTTCCAGGTTTCCTCGCCCACCTTGTCGGCGCGGTAGGGGTTTTCCGTCAGCCATTCGTCGCCGGTGTGCGGCAGGTTCCCGGTATCCACCGGCGATATGCCCAAGGGAAGCCCGGCGGCCATGGCGACGGTGACGCTGGCGCCCAAAAGCGCGGCCCCGATGGTCAATCTGCCTGTCGTTCCGGTCATGTCGTTCCTCCCTCAACCCGTGACGGGACCGGATTTAGCATGCGCCTCGGCGGCCAGATATAAGACCTTGGTCGTCGGGATGGACGAAAGTCCTATTCGACAGCATGGGGCGGGGTGTATAGCTTTCGAAAAGGGGGGAATATCTTGCGTAATCGGTTCTTTAACAGCTGGCTGGCCACGGTTCTCGGGATGCTGCTGGCGGCTGGTGCGCAGGCCGAAACCGTGATGAAGATCGGCTATCTCAAGGTCGATACGCCACGTCCGCCGGTCCTGTCCAACCTTGACCCTGTACCGGAGGATCTGGGCCTCGCCGGGGCCCGCACCGGGTTGGAAGACAACGCGACAACGGGGCGGTTTCTGGGCCAGACCTATACCCTGATAGAGGATCGCGTGCCCGAGGGGGGCGACGCGATTGCCGCGGCAAAGGCCATGCTGGCGCAAACGCCCTTTGTGCTGCTGGACGCGCCCGGACGGACCCAACTCGCCATCGCGGATCTGAAGGAGGCGCAGGGCGCGCTGCTTTTCAACGCCTCTTCGGGCGAGACTGCGCTGCGCAGTGAAAATTGCCGCGCCAACCTGCTGCACAGCCTGCCTTCGGATGCGATGCGCACGGATGCGCTGGCGCAGGTGCTCATGCAGAAACGCTGGACGGACCTTGTATTGATCGCGGGAACCCATCCCGAGGATCTCGCCTATGTCGAGGCTTTGCGCCGCTCGCTCACCAAGTTCGGTCTGAAGCTCTCAGACGAAAAGACCTGGGCCTTCGACGCCGACATGCGGCGCAACGCGGCACAGGAAGTGCCGCTCTTTACACAGGATTTCGGCGATTACGACGCGCTGATCGTGGCCGATGAACTGGGCGATTTCGGGCGCTACATTCTTTACAACACATGGCAGGCCCGGCCCGTGGTCGGATCGGAAGGGCTGAGCGCCGTGGCGTGGAGCCCCGTGATGGAACAATGGGGTGCTGCGCAGTTGCAGAGCCGGTTCACCAAGGCAGCGGGCCGGGCAATGATGCCGCGCGACTATGCCGCCTGGGCGGCGGTGCGCACCCTGGGGGAGGCTGTGACCCGTCTGGACAGCAGCGATCCCGCCAGCCTGCGGGGCTATATCCTGTCGGAGACTTTCGAACTGGCGGGCTTCAAGGGTCGTCCGATGACCTACCGAAGCTGGAACGGACAGTTGCGCCAACCCATCGCCGTGGTCCACCCGCGCGCGATGGTGGCGCAGGCGCCGCTGGAAGGGTTCCTGCACCGCGTCAACGAACTGGATACCCTCGGGCTGGATGAGCCCGAAAGCAAATGCGAGGCCTTCGAATGAACAAGCTGACCGCCGCGCTCCTTTGCGGAGCCTCTCTGACGGGGCCTGCCCTTGCGGATGAAATATGGGTGACCAATGAAAAGGACGATACCGTCAGCGTGATCGATACCGATACGCTGGAGGTCGTGCGCAGTTATCCGACGGGTGAGCGACCGCGCGGGATCATCTTTTCGAAGGATTATTCCCGTGTCTACATCTGCGCGTCGGACAGCGACGCGGTGCAGGTCATGGACCCGGAAACGGGCGAGATACTGCATGACCTGCCGTCGGGCGAAGACCCGGAGCAATTCGTGCTCCACCCCGATGACCGGCACCTTTACATCGCCAATGAGGACGACGCGATCACCACGGTGGTGGACACGCAGACGCGCAAGGTCGTGGCCCAGATCGACGTGGGCGTTGAACCTGAAGGAATGGCCGTTTCCCCCGATGGGAAGATCGCGATCACCACGTCCGAAACGACCAACATGGCCCATTGGATCGACACCGAAAGCCATACGCTCTTTGCCAACACGCTGGTGGACAGCCGCCCGCGCCACGCGGAATTTGCGAAGGACGGGACGGAATTGTGGGTGAGCAGTGAAATCGGCGGCACGATCACCGTCTTCGACGTGACGACGCAACAGGAACTGCACAAGATCACCTTCGACGTGAAGGGCGTACATCCCGACCGCGTGCAGCCTGTCGGTTTCGAATTCACCGAAGGTGACAGGCTGGCCTTTGTGGCGCTTGGGCCGTCGAACCACGTGGCCGTGGTCAACGCCCAAACCTACGAGGTGGAGGATTATATCCTCGTGGGGCGGCGGGTCTGGCATATGGCGTTCAATGCCGACCGCAGCCTTTTGTTCACAACCAACGGCGTCTCCGGCGATGTCACCGTGATCGACGTGGCGAAACGCGAGGCCAGAAAATCGATCAAGGTGGGCCGGTTCCCCTGGGGTGCTGCTTTCCGCCCGACCCCGTGATAGTCATCGCAGCGAAAAGAGGTATCCGATGAAAGTGAACTTGCCCCGCGGCATATGCGCCGCTGTGTTTCTGGCCCTGCCGCTGCCGACACCTGTGCTGGCCGATGAGGACACAGCCCGCCCCGATTTCGGGATCGCGGGCCTGCTGTCGGGCAGCAACAAGACCGATCTTCCGCCACTGACCCTGTCGGCCGGTGAGCCGCTGTCGGACGCGCCGTGGGAGCTTCGTTCTGGTGGGTATTATGAGGTGGAGATTACCTCTGACGGGTCTCAGGAACTGGCGCTGGTGGGTGCGCCCTTTCTCCGGGCGATCTGGATCGACGAGATCGTGATCGAAGGGCTGGAGATCCGGCCGCTCGGCCTCGACAGCGTGGAATTCGATGAGGCGGGAACGATGGAAATCGGCTTCGTCGCGATCCGGCCGGGCCAGTATTCCCTTCACGTCCCGGGAACGACGGGCGACACCCAGCGGGTAGAGATCACCATCAAATGAGCGGGCTGACCGTTTCGGGCTTGTCGCATGCCTATGGTCCGCGCAAGGCGCTGGACGACGTGGGCTTTGCCGTGGCGCCGGGACGGTTCTGTGCGCTTCTGGGGCCCAACGGTGCAGGCAAATCGACGCTGTTCGCGTTGATGACGCGGCTTCTGGTGGCGGGTGAAGGGCATATCGAGATCGCGGGGTTCGACCTTTCGCGCGAACCGCGCAAGGCGCTGGCCCGGCTTGGGATCGTCTTTCAGCAGACCACGCTGGACCTCGACCTGACGGTGCGACAGAACCTGCGGTATTTCGCGGCGCTGCATGGCCTGTCGGGGCAGGATGCCGACCGGGCGACCGATGCCGCGCTCGACCGGCTCGATATGACGGCGCGGGCGGATGAAAAGGCGCGCGCCCTGAACGGCGGCCACCGGCGCCGGACGGAAATCGCCCGCGCATTGCTGCATGCGCCTTCGGTCCTGCTGCTGGATGAGCCGACCGTGGGTCTCGACGCCGCGGCCCGCCGTGCGATCACCGATCATGTGCATGATCTGGCGGAGGAGGGGATTACCGTGCTTTGGGCCACCCACCTGACGGACGAGGTGCGCCCCGACGACCGGCTCGTGATCCTGCACCGGGGGCGGGTCATCGCCGACGGGCAGGCCCGCGAGATTGCGGGCGAAGCGGGCCTGTCGGACCGTTTCCTTCACCTGACGCGTGCCGAAGCATGAAGCCCTATCTCACTTCGCTCCGTGCCATTGTGCTGCGAGAGGCCTTGCGGTTCGTGCATCAGCGCGAACGGTTCATTGCCGCTCTGGTCCGTCCGCTGGTCTGGCTGCTGGTATTCGCAGCCGGTTTCCGCGCCGCGCTTGGGATCAGCATCATCCCCCCGTATGAGACCTATATCACCTATGAAACCTACATCGTGCCGGGGCTCTGCGGGATGATCCTGCTGTTCAACGGGATGCAATCCTCGCTTTCCCTAGTCTACGACCGGGAAATGGGTTCGATGAAGCTTTTGCTCACCAGTCCGCTGCCGCGTTGGTGGCTGCTCTTTTCGAAGCTGGCAGGCTCCACGGTCATTTCGATCCTGCAGGTCTATGCCTTTCTGATCATCGCCGCGTTTTTCGGGGTGCAGGCCCCGCCGCTCGGTTACGTCACGGTGCTGCCTGCGCTGATCGTCGCGGGGCTGATGCTGGGGGCGCTGGGGCTCTTGCTGTCGAGCTTCGTTCGCCAGTTGGAAAACTTCGCAGGTGTGATGAACTTCGTCATCTTCCCGATGTTTTTCCTGTCCTCCGCGCTCTATCCCTTGTGGAAAATGGCCGAAAGCTCGGAACTGCTTTACACTATTTCCCTTCTCAATCCCTTCACCCATGCCGTCGAACTGGTCCGCTTCGCGCTTTATCTGGAATGGAATATCGCCGCTCTGGGCTGGACGCTGCTGGCCACGGGCGTTTTCACCGCCCTGGCGCTTTGGGGCTATGATCCGGCCCGCAGCGGCGGCGCGCGGCGCGGTGTCTGAGTATATGCGACCATAGGAGTGCAGCCGAGGGGGTGTTTTCATGCTAGGATGCAAGGCATGAAACATATCGCTGTGATTTTCTGCCTTGCCGCCGCCCCGCTCGCTGCCGAAGAGCCGGGGCAATACGGCACGCTCAACCCCGACGAATTGACGTGGCAAAGCCAGATCGACAAGGCAAAGCGGGGGGAGACGAGCATGACGCTCTGCGCGAGCGGCTACATGCTGACGAAATCCGGCGATCACGCCGCGGCCCGCACGATTTTCGAGGCCTGCGCGCGGGACGGCTATACCGGTACGATGACGTGGATGAGCCAGTTGGACAACAATGGCTTGGGCGGTGAATACAACCCCGATGCCGCCGCCGAATGGGACCGCCGCGCGGCGGAGGCCGGGGACCCGGTCGGGCGGTTCAACTACGGGCTGGACCTGTTGCGCGGTCATGGGGTCTCGCAGGACGAAGCCCTGGGCCGGCGTTACGTCGATGCTGCAGCGGCGGATGGTCTGGAGATTGCGAAGCGCCTTCAGGACGCGGGCTATGACCCGGATGAGGTCACGCCCGACGCGGACAACTGGAAATACGCGCCGCTGTTCTGAAGCGCCCGGGCCTTATTCGATGATCAACGCCGGAAGCCAGTGGCTGTCAGGGTCCGTTTCGATGATGTCCTGATCCCGCAGGGGCCGCATTTCCCCCTCCGGGGGCGGTGCTGAGAGCAGGTCCATATCCATCTCATGCAATGTGCCGCGAAAGCCTTCGCCCTCCGGTTCGATCCGGTAGTAGAGGCCGTTCCACATATCGATCCCGTAATCCGTCCGGTCCTTCCACAAGAACAGCAGGTCATATTCGAGATCGGTCGTGGCCTCGGCGATGTTGCGGCGGATCGCGTAAGGATAGGGGACGTGACACCATGTCTTTTCCGCCCCTTCGAGGCAGCGGAACGGACGCATCGACAGGAAATGATCCGTGAAGGGTTCTTCGGCCATTCGAAGCGTGTAATTCCCGTCTTGGGCTACGTTCAGCGTGCCGATCCGTAGGCGCGTCCCGTCTGCTTCCTGCAGGAAAACGCCGCGCGTCTGTTCAGCCGCCACAGGTGAAACGCCAGCAAACGCGCCGACGCAGCAAAGCGCGAGACCGTGCAAGGTGATATGTCGTTTCATGGCGTCCTCCCCCTGCAAGCATAGGCAGGTAAGGCAAAACGCGCTCTGCGACAAAGGTCGCGGCCTGCGCGCGGGGCGGTACGACCAAGGTTCAATATCCCTGTGCAGGCTTTCATCGAATACTGCGGGCGGGTCGGATCGGACACGTCGAATACCGCGTGGCACCGGGAAGAACACAACGGGAGGAAACGACATGAACAGATTTATCATTGCGGTCACGGCTGCGCTGCTGGCC
>NZ_LWGH01000831.1:0-4396 GCF_001635395.1 Sulfitobacter sp. HI0129
GCCCAGCTTTGCGGACATTTTCTACAACAACTGCTTCAAGAACGGCATCCTGCCCATCGCGCTGCCGCAGGAGCAGGTCGATGTGCTGATGAAAGACGCCGAAAAAGGCGCCAACGCCCGGATGACGATCGACCTCGAAGCGCAGACGGTCACCACCTCGGACGGTGAGACGTTTTCGTTCGAGATCGATTCGTTCAAGAAGCACTGCCTGATGAATGGCTTGGACGATATCGGCCTGACGATGGAAAAGGCGGCATCGATCGAAAGCTTCGAGGCCTCCGCCTCCCAGTCCCGTCCCTGGGTCTGATCAAGGCACTGCCGTTAAGAAATAACTTGTGGGTGCCGGTGACGGCCCCACAAAATGTTGCGACCCCGCAACCACCCCTCCCCGAATAGATGCAAGAACGCCGCACCGAGGCATGCAAATCGCCCCGCTGCATGGCATCGGCCGCCCAACGTCTTGAGACATGGGGGAAATGAAGGCACAATTTGGGCAATAATGAGGCAAGCTCCTATACCAATGGGAGCATCAAGTTGGAACAAGACTGCGGCAAAGTACCGTGGCTGGCCAGTTTGAAAGGGTGGAACTTTGATCGGACGAATGACAGGCGCTGCGACGCGCGGTTTCCTTGTGGCGTTGCTCATCGCAACCCCTGCACTATTGCTTCCCGGCGTAGCGGCGGACAGCAGCCAGATCACGGTCCTCGTGGCGCTGCTCGCCTTTTCGCTGACTTTTGTCGAGTACAACTCGAATTTCCCCAGCATCGTAGAATTCCGCGATGCTGCGCCGTTCAACCGGCTGCGGTTCCTGACGCTGTTCTTCACGGTCTTTCTGCTGGCAGTGCTGCAAAAGGGGCTGAGCGAACCGACCCTGCTGACCGCTGGGCTGACCTCACTGGGAACGATCCTCGGCAATACGCTCGATTTTCCGTATTCCCCCGTGCGCCTCATCGTTCTGATGCTGCCTGAAGACGCGGATGCCGATCTGGTCGCCCTGATTCGCACCTCCGCCGGTTTTGCCTATCTCATCTCGCTTCTGGCGATGGGGGTCTTCGTCGTGCTGGTACGGTTCCTTGGCTGGCCGGTGCGCAACGGCGCCTTCAACGTCTGGGTCAACCTGCCGCTTTTCGACCCCACCGCGGGCGGTGACGTGATGCACAGGCTGCAAAGGGATGCCCGGATCAACATCGCCCTTGGGTTCCTGCTGCCCTTCGTGATCCCCGCCGTAGTCAAGGGCACCTCTGATCTGATAATACCGATCACGCTGCAGACACCGCAGACCCTGATCTGGACGATAAGCGCATGGGCCTTTCTTCCCGCCAGCATGATCATGCGCGGCATTGCCCTGAACCGGGTGGCAGAACTCATCCAGGACAAGCGCCGGCGCGCCTATGCAGACGCGCAGGATACCTTGCAGGCCGCCTGACGGTCGCCCTTGCGACGCTCTGGTTATGGGCGGCACTGCCCGCTGCGGCGGAACCGCTTCGAATCGCCACCTACAATACCGAGCTTTCGCGCGCGGGCCCCGGGCTTTTGCTGCGCGACATCCAGCGGGGCGGTGATGCTCAAGTAGATGCTGCCATCGGGGTCATCGCCGCCGCCGCGCCGGATGTGCTGGTTCTTCAGGGCATCGACTATGATTTGGAGCGTGCCGCATTGCACGCGCTCGCCGAGGCGATTGTCAAAGGGGGCGGGCCTGATTACCCACACCGCTTCGCCCTCCCCTCGAACGCGGGCCTTGCCACGGATTTCGACCTCGACGGAGATGGAAGGAAAGGCGGCCCGGGCGATGCGCAGGGCTACGGTGAATTTTTCGGGGCGGACGCGATGGCGATCCTTTCGCGCCATCCGGTGATTGCGGAACAGCTGCGGGACTTCTCCGCGCTTCGCTGGGTGGACCTGCCGGGGGGAATCCCGCCAAAGGTCGACGGCACCCCCTTCCCCTCCACCGCAGCGCTCGACATACAGCGACTTTCCTCTCGCGGACATTGGGTGGTACCGATCGAGGTGCCACACTTCGGGCGGATCGACCTGCTGACCTTCCATGCAGCGCCCCCCGTTTTCGACGGGCCGGAAGACCGCAACGGACGCCGGAACCATGATGAAATCCGATTCTGGAACCTGCTTCTGGATGGTGAATTCGGCCCGCCACCCCATGAACGCTTCATCCTGCTTGGGGATGCAAACCTCGATCCGCACCGCGGAGCGGGCCGCCGGGCCGCCATCGCGGCGCTTCTTGCCCATCCGGCCATGCAGGACCCGATGTCAGATATCCCGACCGTTACATGGGACCAGACCGGCCCCATGCGCGTGGACTACCTGTTGCCTTCCAAGGCGCTCACCGTGCTGCGGACAGGCCAGAAATCGAACACCGCAGCGAGCCGCCACGCCCTGATCTGGGCGGACCTGACCCGCTAGCGTTCTTGACCCTCTCGGGCGCGCGCGATACGCCGCTATCGACATCAGATCAGGAGAGAATTCGATGGCCACCCCCAAGCTGCTCATCCTCGCCGGCGACGGCATCGGCCCCGAAGTCATGGGACAGGTCACCCGGATCATCGACTGGTTCGGCGCGAACCGCGATCTCGCCTTCGACGTGGAGCACGACCTTGTCGGCGGTGCGGCCTATGACAAGCACGGCACCCCCCTGCACGACGACACGATGGCCAAGGCGCTCGCCGCCGATGCCGTTCTGCTAGGCGCCGTCGGCGGGCCGAAGTACGACGATCTGGATTTCTCGGTAAAGCCCGAACGCGGCCTGCTGCGCCTGCGCAAGGAAATGGACCTTTTTTCTAACCTGCGCCCTGCCCAGTGCTTCGATGCGCTGGCCGATTTCTCATCGCTCAAGAAAGACGTGGTCGCTGGGCTCGACATCATGATCGTGCGCGAACTGACCTCAGGCGTCTATTTCGGTGAACCGCGCGGTATTTTCGAAGAAGGCAACGAGCGCGTCGGCATCAATACCCAGCGCTACACGGAAAGCGAGATCGAGCGCGTTGCCCGCTCCGCCTTCGAACTCGCGCGGCGGCGGTCGAACAAGGTCTGTTCCATGGAAAAGGCCAACGTCATGGAAAGCGGTATCCTGTGGCGCGAAGTCGTCCAGCGCGTCCATGATGCCGATTATCCCGATGTTGAGCTGACCCATATGTATGCGGACAACGGCGCGATGCAGCTCGTCCGCGCACCCAAGCAGTTTGACGTGATCGTGACGGATAACCTTTTCGGTGACATCCTTTCCGACTGTGCGGCAATGCTGACCGGCTCGCTCGGCATGCTGCCCTCCGCTTCACTGGGCGCACCGAATGCCGATGGCCGCCCGAAGGCGCTCTACGAACCCGTTCACGGTTCCGCACCCGACATCGCCGGACAGGGCAAGGCGAATCCGATCGCCTGCATCCTCAGCTTTGCCATGGCGCTACGCTATTCCTTCGACAAGGGCGATGAAGCGGCGCGGCTGGAAAACGCGATCGAAGCCGTGTTGGCCAAAGGCGCGCGCACAGCGGACCTGATGGGCGAAGAAGGTGGCAGCCCGATCTCCACTTCTGAGATGGGCGATGCCATCCTCGAAGCGCTCGACGCGAGCCTCTGATAATTCTTCCGGGGCAGGCCGCGACGGTCTGCCCCGCGAAACACCTCCCTATCCGCCCCAGCCGCCGCATTTCGCTTGCCATTCGGGCACTGAACGCCTATGCGCTGCTGCACGGTCGGGCTGTAGCGCAGCCTGGTAGCGCACCTGCTTCGGGAGCAGGGGGTCGGAGGTTCGAATCCTCTCAGCCCGACCAATTTCACCATGTCCCTCTTCACCGGCGTCGTCTTTAGGCGAAGCGTCGCGCCGTGAGTATTTGTGAAAGGGTGAAGGAGCGAGGCGCGGCCCTGTCCCACCGAGTGCGGAGCGGCATGGTGACCCTGGCAGGATTCGAACCTGCAACCTGCCCCTTAGGAGGGGGCTGCTCTATCCAGTTGAGCCACAGGGCCTTGGGCGCCTGTCTAGCCCAGGCGGGGCGACCGCGCCACTCATTCGGTAAAGAAATTTGGGGCTGCCGCACCCGTGCACCCCGCTTGCGCAAAGTCGGCCAGATGCAGTAGCTTCAAATGAACAAGCAGCAGGATCATCCCTTTGACAGAAGCCAACAAACGCCCGCTTACCCTGCGCGACGTATCCGATGCGTGCGGCGTGTCGGAAATGACGGTCAGCCGCGTCCTGCGCAAGCAGGGCGATGTGTCCGAAGCAACCCGCAGCCGGGTGCTCGCCGCGGCAAAGGCGCTCGGCTACGTTCCGAACCAGATCGCGGGCTCGCTGGCGTCCCAGCGGGTGAACCTCGTGGCGGTGATCATCCCGTCGCTGTCGAACATGGTCTTCCCCGAGGTGCTGAACGGCATCAATCAGGTGCTTGAG
>NZ_LWGH01000832.1:0-1165 GCF_001635395.1 Sulfitobacter sp. HI0129
CGTGCGCAAGTTTGAACGTGATCACCCGCCAAAGTTCTGTCAGGTAACCGGCGTCGATCATCGCCCAGTGGTGGTTGCACAAGTACCCTCCGAGCCGATCGAGCGGGATCTTTACCGCGAATTGCTGTCCAGTATGGGCGCGCCGGCAATGGCCGGGGGCACATTGGCCCGCGAGAAAGATGTCTGCCGCTCGCTGCTGCGAACGGTCGGGGCGAAGATGATCATTCTCGACGAGGTGAACGGCATGCTGGCCGGGACATATAGGCAGCAGCGGATTTTCCTCAATGCCATAAGATTCCTCGCCAACGATCTGCGGATTCCCCTGGTCTGCGCAGGGACCGACCTCGCCCGCCAGGCATTGCTGACGGATGCGCAATTGGCGGAGCGGTTCGAAGCGTTTCACCTCAAGCCCTGGAAGAACGATGCCGTCTTTGCCGGACTTCTGAAAAGCCTCGGGCACATCCTGCCGCTGCGCGAGCCGTCCGATCTGACGGGCACCGCGACCAGGGCACGGGTCCATGCGCTGACCTCTGGTGTAACGGCGCGCATATTCCGTTTGATCGAGACCGCGGCGGAAGCAGCCGTTCACTCTGGCCGGGAGAGACTCGACGCCAAGAGTTTCGGAGATGATCTAGTACTGCCGCTGGTGTCGATGACGCAGAGCAATCGCCGTCGGCCGCGCCAAACCCCGCAACCCCAGGCTTCGGCATGACAGCAGCGATCCGGCTTCCCGTTGCGCCGCGCCCGTTTCGGGATGAATTGCTCTCCTCTTGGATGGTCCGGGTCGCCTCTCGCTATGGTTTGGAGGTGCCTGACATGACGGCGTATATGGCAGGGCAGAGGGATACCCTACCGTTGCTACGCCAGATTGATGACACAGCGCCTGACCCGGAACTACTAAAGATTTGGGCGCGGGGCTGCAGGATCGATCCTGCGCGCCTCGAACGCCTTTCATTGAAATTTAGGCACCACAACCGGCCGCGCGATTGGATTTCGAGTGCGAGAGGGGGAGGTGTATCCGTATGTTTTGCCTGCTTTGATGCGGATGTCGCGGTGGGGCGGGACGCCTATATTCGGGCTGATTGGAGGTTGGTTGAACGGGTTGTTTGCCCGGTTCACAAAGAGATGCTGCGGGACCGCTGCCTTGAATGCGGTGCCCACCTGC
>NZ_LWGH01000833.1:0-517 GCF_001635395.1 Sulfitobacter sp. HI0129
TTTGACACGCACTTTCACGTTGTAGTCGATCACGCGTTTGACAGGCACCAATACCTTCATGGGCGTTTTCTCTCCTCGATTTGCGACTCGACCCTTGGCCAAATCCTTGGAACTCTCCCCGTCGGTTTAACGAAGCGTGCCTTGTTGAAACAGGGCAAAATCGGCATCCCGGAGGGCCGCGACGCCGCGTTTCGCTGTTTTGGCCGTATTTCTCGGCAGGTGGCGGTTACCGATTGGCGCCGGGCACCCAGNGCACATCATCGGCCCCGGCGTTGTTCGCCATGCGCGCGGCGACGAAGAACCAGTCGCTCAGCCGGTTGAGATAGCGAACGGCAGCGCCGTTCACATCCTGCTTTCCGGCCAGTTCCACCGACAGGCGTTCAGCGCGCCGTGCCACGGTACGGCATACATGAAGATCGGCGGCCAGCTTTCGGCCCCCCGGCAGGATGAAGCTGCGCAGAGGTTCGAGTTCGGCATTCATAACGTCGATTTCCCGCTCCAGCCGATCGACTTGTGC
>NZ_LWGH01000834.1:0-340 GCF_001635395.1 Sulfitobacter sp. HI0129
CGAAGCGCTCCGGGCCCTTGTTGCGGACAAGTTCGGGGAAGGGTCCTGAGCCAGCGGGGCCCCATAGCAAGCAGGGTACGCTCATGTCGATGAACGATACATCGCGACCGATCCGCCCTGACATGGCCCACGCACCGCCTGAGGATACACCCTTCAAGTACGACAGGCGCAGTCTGTCCTATGCCTCTACCTTCGACAGCCCGTGGCAATCGGCTGTGATCAAGGGGATCGAACTGATGACGGGAAAGCTTTCCGTCCTCAGGATGACCCGCCAGTTCGAGAAGCGAGGCGTGCCCGCAGGGCAGGCGTTCTGGCGGGCGGCCCTCGACATTATGGAGAT
>NZ_LWGH01000835.1:0-296 GCF_001635395.1 Sulfitobacter sp. HI0129
GTCGGGATGGATGGCCTGTACGTCCACGATCCGGGCGCCGGGTGTGATCCCCCGTTCCCGCGCGGGCTTGCCCAACGCATGGACCACAGGACCATGGGTACCCGGCGCGGCCAGCACCACGGGCACCTCGTCAGCCGGCAGCGTCCGCTGCTGCGCCGTGATCCGCCGCCAACGGTCCATCNCCAGATCGGGAAACCAGGCGGAGACGATCCTTTGCCTGTCGCGCCTGTCGGTCATGGCTGGCCACCCAGACCCCGGGCGCCCGCCCCCGCGCACGAAACAGATCGGCCTCCCAC
>NZ_LWGH01000836.1:0-235 GCF_001635395.1 Sulfitobacter sp. HI0129
GGCGGGCTTTTCGTCAGCAACGCGGCCTTCAACAACCTCGGGCGGCCCGGGTGGTCCACATTGGTGAACTGGATCAAGGACGGCGCGTTGAGCTGGCCTGCGGCGGTGATGCTGGGGGCGCTCTTCGGCGCGCCGGGGGTCATCTACGGGCAGGCGCTGGCGGGGGCCGTCGCCGGGCTGGTGGCGGCGGTCTGGGGCTGGGTCTTCGTCCAGCGGCTGGGGGTCACGCTTGCCC
>NZ_LWGH01000837.1:0-3011 GCF_001635395.1 Sulfitobacter sp. HI0129
ATCCTGATATGAAGGTGTCGGAAGCCGCGCGGATATTGTCCCAGAAACGGATCGGTACGCTGGTGATCTCGTCGGATGGCAAGACGCCTGATGGCATTCTTTCGGAACGCGATATCGTCACCGCGCTGGGGCGCAAGGGCGGGGGCTGCCTGAACGACAAGGTCTCCGACTTGATGACCCGCGATGTGGTGACCTGCAGCCGCGACGATCGGGCCGACCAGATCCTGCAGACGATGACCGACGGACGCTTTCGCCACATGCCGGTGCTGGAGAACGGATCGCTCGTGGGGCTGATCTCTCTCGGGGATGTGGTGAAGGCCCGGCTGATGGAACTTTCCATGGAAAAAGATGCCCTTCAGGGGATGATCATGGGTCACTGACGGGCCATTCGGGTTGCGCCCCGCGGCCCGACATGATCCTCTGCCGCTGAGCCGAAACCAAGTCAGGATCCTCTCATGCGTGTTGGTCTTTATCCCGGTACTTTCGACCCCATCACGCTGGGCCATATCGACATCATAAGGCGCGCCACGCGTCTGGTCGACAAGCTGGTGATCGGCGTGGCCATCAACCGCGACAAGGGCCCGCTTTTCACGCTGGAAGAACGGGTGAGCATGATCGAGGCGGAATGTACCGACCTCGCAGCGCAGACCGGCGTCGAGATCGTGGTGCATCCCTTCGAGAACCTGTTGATCGACTGCGCGCGCGACGTGGGCGCGCAATCCATCATACGGGGGCTGCGCGCCGTTGCGGACTTCGAGTACGAATACCAGATGGTCGGCATGAACCGGCAGCTCGACGACAGTATCGAGACCGTGTTCCTCATGGCCGAGGCGACGCATCAGGCCATCGCGAGCAAGCTGGTGAAGGAGATCGCGCGGCTGAAAGGCGATGTCAGCAAGTTCGTGACGCCGCGGGTCAATACGGAACTGCGGGAGCGCTTTCCGATCTGACGGGACGTGTCAGCGCCAGAAGGCCATCCATTCGATCAGTTCGAACATCTTCTTGCCCAGAAACACCAGGTGATCCGACCCATAGAGCGCCACGTCCACCGCGAGCGCCGAGAGCAGCAATGCGGCAAGGACGAGGGCGAGGGTGTTGGTCATCGGCACGGGCTCCGGCAGCGGTTTCCCCGATATGACAGGGCACCGCTGCCGGTGCAAGTTCAGCCGAGCTGCCCCATGGCAACGGCCACATCGGCCATCCGTACGGAGAAGGCCCATTCGTTGTCGTACCAGCCCAACACGCGCACCGTGCGACCGGCCACCACGATCGTCTGGTCGGGGGCGAAGATGCAGCTTTCTTCGGTGTGGTTGAAATCGACCGAGACCTTCTTTTCCGGGTCATAGGCGAGCACGCCTTTCATCGACCCTTCGGCGGCGGCCTTGGCGGCGGCGTTGACCTCTTCGACCGTTACGTCGCGGGACGCGGTAAAGGTAAGGTCCACCGCCGAGACGTTGGGCGTGGGCACCCGCATCGCCGTCCCGTCGAGCTTGCCCTTCAGCGCGGGCAGCACTTCGCCCAGGGCCTTGGCCGCCCCGGTGGAGGTGGGGATGATCGCCATGGCGGCCGCGCGCGCGCGGTAGAGATCGCTGTGCCGCCGGTCCAGCGTCGGCTGGTCGCCGGTGTAGCTGTGGATCGTGGTCATCAGGCCGCTTTCGATGCCGATGGCTTCATGCATCACCTTCGCCAGCGGGGCGAGGCAGTTCGTCGTGCAGGACCCGTTGGAGATCATCCGGTCGGAGGCCTGAAGCGTGTCGTGGTTTACGCCATAGACGACCGTGCGGTCCACGTTCTTGCCGGGGGCCGAGAGCAGCACCCGCTTCGCGCCCTGTTCGAGATGCACATTGGCCTTGTTGCCGTCGTTGAACTTGCCCGTGCATTCGAGCACCACGTCGCAGCCTGTCCAGTCCAGCTCCTCGAGGTTGTAGCTCGACATCACCTCGATGTCGTTGCGCCCGAGGTTCATGTAGCCATCGTCGATGGTGATCTCTCCGGGGAAGCGGCCATGGACGGAATCGTAGCGGATCAGATGGGCGGCGGTCTCCAGCGGGCCGGTGGCGTTCAGCTTGACCACTTCGATGTCGTCGCGTCCCGAGGCGGAGATATGGCTGAGCGTGCAGCGGCCGATGCGGCCAAAGCCGTTGATACCCACTTTGATGGTCATGCGATTTTCCTTAGGTCTGGAGCGTTTTGCCCGCTCTATATCGACAGGGCCGCGCGGGGTTAAAGGGGCAATCCGGCGCTATTCCGGCATGTTAGCGATAAAGCGCTGTGTTAGCGATATCGGTCCCGGGGGTTTGCCATGTGCCGGGGCAATGCTAGCTGTTGCGGACCAAGAAGGAGATCGAGCGATGAGTGGCCTGCTGGCACTGGTGGATGATGTGGCGGCAATCGCCAAGGTTGCGGCGGCCTCCGTCGATGATGTGATCGGGCAGGCGGCCAAGGCCAGCGCCAAGGCGGCGGGGGCCGTGATCGACGATGCGGCGGTGACGCCGAAATACGTGCATGGCTTCGCCGCCGAGCGCGAACTGCCGATCATCTGGCGGATTACCAAGGGCAGCCTGAAGAACAAGCTTCTCTATCTGTTGCCCGCGGGGCTTGCCCTGTCGAACTTCGCGCCCTGGCTCATTCCGCCGCTGCTGATGCTGGGCGGGGCCTATCTGTGCTTCGAGGGGGCCGAAAAGGTCGCCCATGCCATCGGGCTGAGCGACGGGCATACCGATTACGACAAGAAGGAAAAGGTCATCGAGGATCCCGCCCATCTGGAAGAGCAGAAGGCGCGCGGAGCCATCAAGACCGACTTCATCCTGTCGGCGGAGATCATGACGATCGCGCTGGCGGCGATCCCTGAATCGTCCTTCTGGATGGAAGCGGCGACGCTGGCGGCGGTAGCGGTCCTGATCACCGTCGTCGTCTATGGGTCGGTGGCGCTGATCGTGAAGATGGATGACGTGGGCCTCGCCATGGCGGAGCGGGGCAGCCTGGGCTTTACCCGCGCCATTGGCCGGGGG
>NZ_LWGH01000838.1:0-503 GCF_001635395.1 Sulfitobacter sp. HI0129
GCTGAGAACGATCTTGCCTTCGTGTTCGCGCGCCTCTACCCGGCGAGAGATTTCCTTTTGCGCGATACGGGCGAGCATCTCCGCATCGGGCTGCGGGGGTTCGGCCCCGAAATACCTGTCGTCCGATGCGAGATCGCGAAAATATTCCGCAATGGCCTTCATCGTGCCGAATGAATCGTCGAAGCCTTCCAATGTGCATGAGAAGGTGCCGTAGGAGACCGTCAGTATTTTATTATTACTCATCATCGGATGCTCGTCCTCTGCGGTTTTGCAGCTTATCGTTTACCACGATGTACTAGACCAAAGCGGCCCGAATCTGTGCCAAGCAGCGTATCATTTCAAGGCGACAATGTGATGGGTTTCGAAAACGGCACGAAAAGGACATGATCGCCTCCATTGTTCACGATACGGCACCGATAACGCTCATCGGCGGCGGGGACGCCTCCATTAGCGACGTCGAAGAGGCCACAGCGCTGGCCCCGCGAGTCGTGGCGGCGGACGGG
>NZ_LWGH01000839.1:0-4271 GCF_001635395.1 Sulfitobacter sp. HI0129
TTCGGCGCGCAGACCCCGGTGGCGGAGATCGACGGCAGGCAGATCGGCAGCGGCAGGATGGGCCCGGTCACCGAACGGCTGCGCGGGCTCTACAAGGAACTCGTCTCAGCAGAGGCCGCACGCGCCGGAGCGGAGGGGTAGATGCGGATCGCGATGTGGTCGGGGCCCCGTAACCTCAGCACGGCGATGATGTACGCGTTCGGCAACCGGCCCGATTTCGACATCAGGGATGAACCGTTCTATGCCCCCTATCTGGCCGCCACGGGGCTGGACCACCCGATGCGTGAGGCGATTCTGTCAAGGCATGAAACGGACCCCGACGCTGTTGCCCGATCCTGTCGGGAAGGGGGCGCGCCGCATCTTTATATGAAGCATATGCCGCATCACATGCTGCCGGGCTTTCCGCTCGACTGGGCCGAGGAATGCGTCAACGTCCATCTCATCCGCCACCCCGCCCGGGTGATCGCCAGCTATACCGCAAAGCGGGAGGCACCGACGCTGGAGGATATCGGCTTTCGCCAGCAGGTCGAGTTGGTCGAGCGGCTGGGCGGACTGATCCTCGACAGTTTCGACATTCGCGCAGATCCGGAGGCCGCGATGAAGGCCCTGTGCCGCGAAATTGGCCTGCCGTTCGATGAGCGGATGCTGTCTTGGCCCGCGGGGCCGCGAAAGCAGGATGGCGTTTGGGCCAGCCACTGGTACGGGGCGGTGCATGCCAGCACCGGCTTTGCCGGAGCGGAAGGCGCGTTGCCAGCGCTTGATCAGGAAGCGGCGGCGCTTTGTGCGCAGGCGATGCCGTTCTACGAGACACTTCGCGACCGCCGGCTGCATTTTTGAAACTATCGGGCAGGGCGCGCCGTGGCTTCGGTCGGACAATCATAGGAGTCTGACATGAAAATCATTACTACCAGCGCGCTTG
Source organism: Sulfitobacter sp. HI0129 (assembly GCF_001635395.1). Classification (NCBI taxonomy): domain Bacteria; kingdom Pseudomonadati; phylum Pseudomonadota; class Alphaproteobacteria; order Rhodobacterales; family Roseobacteraceae; genus Sulfitobacter; species Sulfitobacter sp. HI0129. The sequence goes on from NZ_LWGH01000839.1 coordinate 920, forward strand.
CCCTGACATTGACAGCGGGCGTCGCATTTGCAGATGCACATTCGATGAAGAACATGATCGAGGCGAGCGATCAAAACGTCTCTAACGGCGTTGTAAGTGCCGATATGGTATCCGCAGGCCAGAACGGCTGGCTCGTCGTTCACCGTACCGATGCCGAGATGAAGCCCGGCCCCGTCGTCGGTTTCGCCCCGCTGCGGATGGGGGACAACACCGACGTCGCCGCGATCCTGCAAGAGGACGTCGCATCGGGTGACATGCTGATGCTGATGGTTCACGGCGAAGAGGGCGGCATGAAGACCGGCGTCTTCGAATATTCGCTGGGCGCCAAGGAAGACGGCCCCGTGAAGCCCGATGGCGAATTGGTCATGCAGGTTGTCACGGTCGAATAAGGCGTGACCTGACATTTGGAGGCCCGCCTTTCGAGGCGGGCCTTTTTCGTTACTTGCCGGAACGCTTGAGACGACGGTCGCGCGCGGCGAGCAGCTTCAGCCGCAGTGCGTTCAGCTGGATGAAACCGGCCGCGTCCTTCTGGTCATAGGCGCCTGCGTCATCCTCGAACGTCACATGCGCCTCGGAATAGAGACTGTTTTCGGACCAGCGGCCCACGGTGCGCACATGTCCCTTGTAGAGCTTCAGGCGGACAGTACCCGTCACATGGGTCTGGCTCGCGTCGATGGCGGCCTGAAGCATCGTGCGTTCCGGGCTGAACCAGAAACCGTTGTAGATCAGTTCCGCGTAGCGCGGCATCAGCTCGTCCTTGAGATGCATCGCCCCGCGGTCGAGCGTGATGGATTCGATGCCCCGGTGCGCTTCCAGCAGCAGGGTGCCGCCGGGCGTTTCGTAGATGCCGCGTGATTTCATGCCGACGAAGCGGCCTTCGACCAGATCGAGCCGGCCACAGCCGTGTTTGCCCCCCAGCTCGTTCAGCCGGGTGAGGATCGCGGCGGGGGACATCGCCTTGCCGTCGATGCTGACGGCATCGCCCTTTTCAAAGCCGATCTCGACGTATTCGGGTGTATCCGGGGCCTCTTCGGGGGCCACGGTGCGCTGATAGACATAATCGGGTGCGTCCTGCGCGGGATCTTCGAGCACCTTGCCCTCGGACGAGGTGTGCAGAAGGTTCGCATCGACGGAGAAGGGCGCTTCGCCGCGTTTGTCCTTGGCCACGGGGATCTGGTTGGCTTCGGCGAATTCCAGCAGTTTCGTGCGGCTGGAAAGATCCCATTCACGCCAGGGCGCGATGACCTTGATTTCGGGGTTCAGCGCATAGGCCGCCAGTTCGAACCGCACCTGATCGTTGCCCTTGCCCGTCGCGCCATGGGCCACGGCATCGGCGCCGGTTTCCTCTGCGATCTCGACCAGACGCTTGGAAATGAGCGGGCGCGCGATGGAGGTGCCCAGCAGGTACAGCCCTTCGTAGACGGCGTTGGCCCGGAACATCGGAAAGACGAAATCGCGCACGAATTCTTCGCGCAGGTCTTCGATGTAGATGTCCTTGACGCCCATCATCTCGGCTTTCTTGCGCGCGGGCTCCAGCTCCTCCCCCTGACCGAGGTCGGCGGTGAAGGTGACGACTTCGCAGCCGTATTCCGTTTGCAGCCATTTCAGGATGATGGAGGTATCGAGACCGCCGGAGTAGGCGAGAACCACTTTCTTGGGCGCGGACATGCAGATTTCCTTTCCGTTTCGCTTCGCGAGGTAACGGGTTTTGCACAGACGGGCAAGATTGAAGCCTGCGTTGACCCGGCGGGCCACCGGGCCTATCGAAAGCGTCGGTTACAGGAGCATCGGTCATGACGGATTTCTGCGAAAAGGCCCGGGCGGCGACGGAGGCGATGCGGGCGGTTTTCCCCGCGACCCCCTGCATGCGCAACGAACATCTGTCGGAACGCTTCGGGGCGGACATCTGGCTGAAGCGCGAAGACCTGAGCCCGGTGCGCTCCTACAAGTTGCGCGGGGCGTTCAATGCCATGCGCAAGGTCATCCCCGGGCAATCGCTGTTCGTCTGCGCGAGCGCGGGCAACCACGCGCAGGGCGTGGCCTTCATGTGCAGCCACTTCGGGGTGCGGGGCGTGATCTTCATGCCGGTCACGACGCCGCAGCAAAAGATCCAGAAGACGCGGATTTTCGGCGGCGACAACGTGGAGATACGCCTCGTCGGTGACTATTTCGACAAGACGCTGGCGGCGGCGCAGGAATTCTGTGCGGCGGAGAATGCGCATTTCCTGTCCCCCTTCGATGATGAGGACGTGATCGAAGGGCAGGCTTCCGTCGCCGTGGAGATCAGCGAGCAGCTTGGCCGGGTGCCGGATCGCATCGTGCTGCCCGTGGGTGGCGGGGGGCTGTCTTCGGGCGTGGTGAGCCATTTCGGGACGGAATGCGCCTATACCTTTGTCGAACCGCAGGGGGCGCCAAGTCTGGCGCGCGCGCTCGAAAAAGGCGCACCTGTCGATGTTTCGCCCATCAACAGCTTCGTCGACGGGGCCGCCGTGGCACGGATCGGCGCGCGTAACTTCGACTGTCTGCGCGGGATGGCCCGGTCCGACGTGGTGGCGCTGCCCGAAGACCGGATCTGCGTCACAATCATTGAGATGCTCAATGTCGAAGGGATCGTGCTGGAACCCGCCGGTGCACTGGCGATCTCGGCTCTCGACAGTGTTGCGGACGAGATCAGGGGCAAGACGGTCGTCTGCGTCGTGTCGGGCGGAAATTTCGATTTCGAGCGCCTGCCCGAGGTGAAGGAACGGGCGCAGCGCTATACGGGCATCAAGAAGTATTTCATCCTGCGCATGCCCCAGCGCCCCGGCGCGCTGAAGGAGTTTCTGAATATCCTCGGGCCGGAGGATGACATCTGCCGGTTCGAATACCTCAAGAAAAGCGCGCGGAACTTCGGTTCGGTCCTCATCGGCATCGAAACCTCGCTGCCCGAAAATTTCGGCCCCTTTCTGGAGCAGCTCAACGAGGCCGGGTTCACCTATACCGACATCACCAATGACGAGACATTGGCGCAGTTCGTCATCTGACCCGGGTGAGAGCCGCAAAAGCGGCGAGCGATTGTTCGACCCTGCGGCCCAGTTCAGCAGCACTTTCCCCCCGCTGACAGGCGGCGGCCAGCGATGATAGCCCGAGGGTGCGCGCGCTGCCGCAAAGCCCGTGCAGATGCATGTCGCGGTGGTCGGGGTCACGCTCCGTCGAAAGAGTGGCCAGCGTTTCGCGCGCCTCGGCTGCAAAGAGGTTTGCTATCTTCTTCAGCTCCGCGTGGCCCAGATCACTGCGTAGTCTCTCGATTTGCCTGCGGTCCAGCATTGGCACCTCCATCCATCCTCGCGTTGCAGGATGGCGCTTCGGGCTT
>NZ_LWGH01000840.1:0-950 GCF_001635395.1 Sulfitobacter sp. HI0129
GCCACGATCCCCGAGTAGCCATTTGACGTTTGGTAGGCGACTGAGCAGCGCCCGTGCGCCGATATAATCGCTGACCTGTCCAGCGGTGACGAACAGGTCGATCGGTCGTCCCTGACTGTCGCAGATGGCGTGCAGCTTGGTGTTCATACCGCCTTTGGTTCGACCAATCAGGCGACCACGCCCCCCTTTTTGGCGGCCATGCTGGTCGCCGTTCGGTGGGCCTTGAGGTATGTCGCGTCGATCATCAGTAAGCGCTGTCTGCGCCCCACGCGGGATCAGCTTGACGTGGTGAAGTTCCAGGGCATCAGCTCGTCGATCCTGCTGGCGGGGTGACCGGCGGTGATCGCTTCGAGGGTCGCCTTGAGGTAGGCGAAGGGCTCCACGCCGTTGATCTTCGCGGTGGCGATCAGGGAGGCGATGCGGGCCCAGGTGCGGCCGCCCTCGTCGTGGCCGGCGAAGAGTGCGTTCTTTCTTGTCAGGGCGATCGGTCGGATCAGGTTTTCGACGGCGTTGGAGTCCATCTCGACGCGGCCGTCGTGGAGGAAGGTCTGCAGGCCGCCCCACTGGCGGTGGATGTAGGTCAGTTTCTCGCCGAGGCGCGACTTAACCGAGATACGCAGACGCTGTGCCTGCAGCCAATCACCGAACTCGGCCACGAGGGGCGCGCTGCGGGCCTGACGGGCCGACAGACGTTGGCCCGGGCCCATGCCCCGGATCTCGACCTCGATGCGGTAGAGCTCAGCGATCCGGCGCAGGCCCTCGGCGGCGATTTCCGAGCCGTCGCGGTCGAAGACCTCCTTCAGCTTGCGCCGCGCATGCGCCCAGCAGTGGGCCACCGTGATCGGCGCGCCGCCCTTGCGGGAGGGGCGCGTCAGTCGATCGTAACCGGTATAGCCATCCAGTTGCAGGATGCCGTCGAAGCCCTGCAGGGGGAGTGTCATGAACTCTGT
>NZ_LWGH01000841.1:0-9743 GCF_001635395.1 Sulfitobacter sp. HI0129
GATCCGCTGATCTGCGCCGGATGCGGTGCCTGTTCCGCGGCCTGCCCCTCCGGCGCCATTACCTACGATGCACCGCCGGTGGACGCACTGTTCCGCCGGTTGAACACCCTTGCGGAGACCTATCGCAAGGCGGGGGGAACGACCCCCCGATTGCTCGTCCACGATCAGGACCACGGGGCCGAGATGATCGCCCTTCACGCGCGCTACGGCAGTGGCCTGCCCGTCGATGTCGTGCCCTTCTCGGTCGAATCTCTTTCCGTCTTCGGCCATGCCGAAATGCTCGCGGCGCTGGCGAGCGGGTTCGCCGCGGTGGATGTGCTGCTGTCCCCCCGCAGTGAACGCGACGCCCTGTCGGCACAGGTCACGCTCGCCGAAGCGATCTCGGGCGAGCGCCCGATCCGCCTGCTCGATCTCGATAGTCCGGATGAACTCGAAGAGGCCCTGAGCCATGAACCGGTCGAAGGACCGTTCATTCCGGCGATCCTGCCCATCGGTACACGGCGGCAGGTCGCGCGGTTGGCGGGTAAATCGCTCAACCCCGGCGAACATATGTTGCCGCTGCCCGAAAACGCGCCCTACGGCGCCGTATTGGTCGACAAGGATGCCTGTACGCTCTGCCTGTCCTGCGTCTCTCTCTGCCCCTCGGGGGCGTTGGTCGATAACCCGGACATGCCACAGCTGCGCTTTCAGGAAGACGCCTGCCTGCAATGCGGGCTTTGCGCCAACATCTGCCCCGAAGCGGCGATCACGCTGGAGCCCCGGCTCAACCTTGATGACACGGCCTTCAACCAGGTGGTGCTGAACGAAGAGGAACCGTTCGCCTGCATAGAATGCGGCACCCTCTTCGGCGTGAAATCAACGATCGACAAGATCACGGAAAAGCTCGCCGGTAAGCATTCGATGTTTGCGAACCCTCAGGCCGCGAAGATGATCCAGATGTGCGACAACTGCCGGATCAACGCGCAGTACCATTCCACGGATAATCCGTTCCAGGGCAAGGAGCGCCCGCGGGTGCGTACGACGGAAGATTACTTCGGCAAGCGCAGGGATCACTGAAATTGAATGGGGGCGCCCAGATCGGCTGGCGGCAAGGTAGCGGTGTAGGCGATGATCGCGTCCAGTTCGTCGAGCGTGACATCCACGGGTTCGATATGCGTCGGGCGGGCGGGGTCGAAAGGTTCCGTCACGCCGGCGATGCGGGTGAACGGTGCATGCGGGCGCAGCACATAGAAGATTTCGAAGCGTTCCCGCCAATCCGTAAAGGTGCGCATCAGCGCGAAGGAGGGCGAGGAGCCGATGGCTTGCATCCGGTTTTCGTCCGCGACGACGTGGCATCGCCCGCACAGTGCGAGGCTCAGGCGCTTTCCGGCCAGTGCATCCCCGGTCAGCGCCGCCCTTTCCACCGTTTCGGGGGCCGCCGCAACGGCAGAAAAACGCGGCTTGCCGCTCGCTTCGTAGCTTTCGATGGCGCTTTGGCCAACGGTCGAAAGCAGCCACTCCCTGAACCGCTCGACCTCCGGGTCGTCGCTTTCGGACAGATGCCAGACCCGGTCCGGCTGGCTGAAGACGGGGGTGCCCGTATCGCCCAGATAGGCCACGGCGCCATGATCCAGCGTAACGGTGATGCCTGTCTTCAGGGAAAATCGGGGCAGGATATGATCGAGCAATCCAGTCCGCTGCAAAACCGGAGGCACGGCAAGCGCGAATGCCTTGTCCTGTGCGGTGGCGGAACCGGCGATGCAAAGGGCGATCAGACAGGACAACAGACGTTTCAACGGGGTCTCTCCTTGTGCCACGATAGGGGGGGCCTGACCGTGCGGTCAATGATTCAAAGGAGAAGCCGATGAGCGAAGATTTCAATATGTCGATGCGCAAATTTCTCAAGCAGGTTGGGGTGACATCCCAGCAGGCGATCGAGGAAGCGATGCGCGATGCCGGTGATACCGGCGGGCGGACATTTCAGGCGAAAGTCGTCCTGACGATCGAGGAACTGGACCTCGAACATGTCGTGACCGGCAAGATTCAGGGGCAGCCCGACACGTGACCGTCACCCGTGAAACCGTTTTGGCCACGTTGAAGGCCATCGAAGACCCCGTATCCAAAACCGATATTGTAGAGGCCGGACTGGTCCGGGCGCTGACCGTGCAGGATGGCGCCGTGCGCTTCGTGCTGGAAATCGACCCGGCGCGTTCCGAAGCCTACGGCGCGGTCCGGGAACAGGCGGATGCCGCCGTTCAGGCGCTGGAGGGCGTGGCTTCGGTCTCTGCCGTGTTGACGGCGCATTCCAAGCAGGCGCCGCCGCCGGATCTGAAACCGGGCCGCCGCTCTGAACCGGCGGGGCCGGAACGGATACCCGGGGTGGACCGTATCCTCGCCATCGCGTCGGGCAAGGGGGGCGTCGGCAAATCCACCGTGGCGGCGAACCTCGCCTGTGCGCTGGCCGCGGAAGGCCGCCGCGTCGGCTTGCTGGATGCCGATGTCTACGGCCCCAGCCAGCCGCGCATGCTGGGTGTTTCCGGCCGCCCGGCATCGCCCGATGGCAAGACGATCCTGCCCATGCGGAACTACGGCGTCACCATGATGTCAATCGGTCTGATGACGAATGACGATCAGGCGGTCGTCTGGCGCGGGCCGATGCTGATGGGCGCGCTTCAGCAGATGATGAATCAGGTGCAGTGGGGCGCGCTCGACGTGCTCATCGTGGACCTGCCGCCCGGAACCGGCGACGTTCAGATGACGCTGGCGCAAAAGGCGCATGTGGACGGGGCGGTCATCGTTTCGACCCCGCAGGACGTGGCGCTGCTTGATGCCCGCAAGGGGATCGATATGTTCAAGCAACTCAAGACGCCGATCATTGGGATGATCGAGAACATGTCCACGCATATCTGTTCCAACTGCGGACACGAGGAACACGTCTTTGGCCACGGTGGCGTCGCTGCCGAGGCGGCAAAACTCGGGGTGCCCCTCTTGGCCGAAATTCCGCTGCATCTGGACATCCGCGTTGCCGCGGACGGGGGTACGCCTATCGTCGTGTCCAAACCAGACAGTGCGCAGGCGCAGGCCTTCCGTGGCGTGGCGAAGCGGCTGATCGCAGACGGCAAGGCATGACGGAGTCGCCATCCTTTCCGCCGCTCCTTGCCGGGTTGGCGGCCCCGCCCGGCGAGGATCCGTTCCGGCTGGCGCGGGATCAGGCGCGCGGGGGCTGCGATGCGGGTCTGATCGTGCACGACATGGAAGGCGGCGCGCTGCGTGCCGCCATCGTGTTCGCGCCCGAAGTGCCGCTTTCCCGGGCCGTCGCGATGCTGCCGCTCTGTGCGGTCGGCCTTCAGAACGCGATCGGTGCGCTTTCGCCGCCCGAGGTCGGGATGCATCTGGATTGGGATGGCGGCCTTCGCTTGAACGGGGCGCTTTGCGGGCGCATGCGTGCCGCCGCCTCTACGCAAGACCCAAAGGATGTGCCGGACTGGCTGGTGGTCGGATTCGAACTGACGGTTCTGCCCGTGAACGATGCCCCGGGTGAGACCCCGGATGAAACATCGCTCTATGGTGAGGGATGCGGTGATGTCGATACGCTAACCTTGCTGGAATCATGGGCGCGCCACACGCTCGTCTGGATCAACCGCTGGGCAGACGAAGGGGCGGGCCCCTTGCACCGAGAATGGTCCGGGCTGGCATGGCACGCTGACAAAGAGGTCCGGCAGGGCGACCTGCACGGCAAATACCTCGGCGTTGACGAAGATTTCGGCCTGCTGATGCGGGCCGTGGACGGCACCTCACACCTCATACCGATGACCCGACTTCTGGAGACCGATTCATGAGCGATCTTTTCCTCGCACGTGCGATCCATTTCGACGAAAGCGACCGCAATGTCTTTCACGTGCCAGCGCGGACCGGCGAATGGTGCGTGTCCGGCGGGTTCGAGTTTTCGAACTGGTCCGAAGCGGACCTTACCGGCAAGGCCCGCCAGGCTTTCACGAATGGCTGGCTGGGGGTGGAGACCTTTGGCCGTGTGACCTTCGTCGCGGTGACAAAGGCGGAACCTTTCGAGGTGGATGCGATCGTCACCCGTTTGGCGCATCATTTCGTCGATATCTACGGCGCCCCCTCGGTCGAAGCGGCCCGCCCGGTGGCCGAGGAGGAGGTCTCCCAGATGATGGCGCTTTGCAGCGATCAATCGCCGAATACGTTGATCACCGTGACCCGGGAACTGACCGACGGCGGTGTGCGCGAAAGCTACCGCTCCATCGAGCCGCAGGATGCGGGTATCGAACAATTCGCGGTACACGGGTCGCTGGATGACGACGGACACGGCCACTCGCACTAGCCTGCCGCTATCCTACATCCCAAAACGAAAAGCCCCGGTGAAATCACCGGGGCTTTCTTGTGTCTGGGAAAGGAGGGAGAGGCTCAGCTCTCCGCCGCTTCCTCTTTCTTGATCTCTTCGCCGGTTTCCTGATCGACGACCTTCATCGACAGACGCACCTTGCCGCGATCATCAAAGCCCAGCAGCTTGACCTTCACTTCCTGACCTTCCTTCAGAACGTCCGAAGGGTGGTTCAGGCGGCGGTTTTCGATCTGGGAGACATGCACCAGCCCGTCACGCTTGCCGAAGAAGTTCACGAAGGCACCGAAATCGACGATCTTCACCACAGTGCCGGTGTAGACGGCGCCTTCTTCGGGCTCTGCCACGATCGAATGGATCATGTCATAGGCCTTCTTGATGGCTTCGCCATTGGGCGATGCGATCTTGATGATCCCGTCGTCGTTGATGTCGACCTTGGCGCCCGACACTTCGACGATTTCGCGGATGACCTTGCCGCCCGATCCGATAACTTCGCGGATCTTGTCGGTGGGCACCTGCATTGTTTCGATGCGCGGCGCATGGATGGAGAATTCCGCAGCACCCGAAAGCGCCTTGTTCATTTCGCCCAGAATATGGATCCGGCCATCCTTGGCCTGAGCCAGTGCCTTTTCCATGATCTCCGGCGTAATGCCCGCGACCTTGATGTCCATCTGCAGCGAGGTGATCCCGTTTTCGGTACCGGCCACCTTGAAGTCCATATCGCCGAGGTGGTCTTCGTCACCCAGGATGTCCGACAGGATCGCGTAGGAGCCGTCATCTTCGAGGATCAGGCCCATCGCCACACCTGCGACCGGGTTCTTCAGCGGAACACCGGCGTCCATCATCGACAGCGAACCGCCGCAGACGGAAGCCATGGAGGACGAGCCGTTGGATTCGGTGATCTCCGACACGACGCGAATCGTGTAGGGGAAATCCGTAGCCGCCGGCAGAACCGCCTGAAGCGCGCGCCATGCCAGCTTGCCGTGGCCCACTTCGCGGCGTCCCGGAGGACCAACGCGACCGACTTCACCGACCGAGTAGGGGGGGAAGTTGTAGTGCAGCAGGAAGTTGGATTTGAAGTTGCCGTGCAGCGCGTCGATGAACTGTTCGTCATCGCCGGTACCCAGCGTCGTCACGACCAGACCCTGCGTTTCGCCGCGTGTAAACAGCGCCGAACCATGGGTCCGGGGCAGGATTCCCGTTTCGGCCACGATATCGCGGATCTCGTCGGTCTTACGGCCATCGATACGCTTGCCGGTCTTGACCACGTCACCGCGCAGAATGGAGGCTTCGAGCTTTTTCATCGCCGAGCCGAGGTTCGCATCGTCAAGCTGCTCATCCGTCAGCTTTTCCTTGATGCTTTCACGTGCCGCAGCCACGGCGGCGGTGCGCTCCTGCTTGTCGACGATGGAGAATGCCTTGCGCATCTCGTCCTCACCGGCGGACTTCACGGCTTCGTAGAGCTCGGAATAGTCGACGGGCTGGAAGTCGAACGGCTCTTTCGCTGCGTCTTCGGCCAGATCGATGATCAGGTCGATGACCGGCTGGATCTGCTCATGCGCGAATTTCACCGCCCCCAGCATTTCCTCTTCGGTCAGCTCGTAGGCTTCCGATTCCACCATCATCACGGCGTCCTTGGTGCCGGCAACGACGAGGTCGAGACGTTGATCGGGGTTCAGGCGCAGGTCCTGCATGTCGTCCACGGTCGGGTTCAGGATGTAATCGCCATCCTCATAGCCGACGCGGCAACCCGCGATCGGACCCATGAAGGGTGCGCCCGAAAGCGTCAGCGCGGCGGATGCGGCGATCATCGCGACCATGTCGGGATCGTTGACGAGATCATGCGAAAGCACGGTGCACATCACCAGCACTTCGTTCTTGAAGCCTGGGACGAAAAGGGGGCGGATCGGGCGGTCAATCAGGCGCGCGGTCAGCGTTTCCTTTTCGGTCGGACGTGCCTCACGCTTGAAGAAGCCACCGGGCACCTTGCCCGCGGCATAGTATTTTTCCTGATAATGCACGGTCAGGGGAAAGAAGTCCTGCCCCGGCTTTTGCTGCCGTGCATAGGTGACGTTGGCCATCACGCTGGTTTCGCCCAGCGTGGCAATGACCGAACCGTCCGCCTGACGGGCCACCTTGCCGGTTTCGAGTGTGAGCGTCTCTTCGCCCCACTGCATCGATTTTGTAGTTACGTTGAACATCTACGTTTCCTAGTGTCGGCCCCACGGGCCATTTGCGTAGGGGGCATATTCCCCCTGACTCCGGTATCTTCTTTGTCGGGCGCTGGAGTCCGGGCGCCGGATTTCAGATTGCGCGGGCATACAGTGTTTCAGCCCCGATGGGAAGGGAGGCCTTTTGCCGCGTTCCGCCCCGCTCAGGTCGCAAGTTTGGGGAGGCCACACATTGTTTTGCCTTCCGCAAAGCGGGTTGCTAGCGTGACGCCAACAAAGCGGGGAGGGCGGGCTGAATGGAAAAAAGCGGAACATGTCTGATCGTTGGGGCGGGTGACGATACCGGAGCCGCCATTGCGCGGGCCTTCGCGCGGGAGGGGCTGACGGTCTGCCTTGTGCGCAGGGAACGGCACGCGGAAAAGCTCGAAGCACTGGCGCAGTCCATACGGGATGCGGGCCACGGGGCCGTTGCGATGCCCGCCGATGCCCGCGACGAAGACGCGATGACCGCATTGGTCGACCGGATCGAGGCCGATCATGGCCCGCTGGAGGTCACCGTCTTCAATATCGGTGCCAACGTCCGCTTCTCCGTCACCGAAACGACGGCGCGGGTCTATCGTAAGGTCTGGGAAATGGCCGCCTTCGCCGGTTTCCTGACCGGGCGGGAGGCAGCGCGTGTGATGGCGCCCCGCGGGCGCGGCACGATCATCTTCACCGGGGCCACCGCCAGCCTGCGCGGGGGTGCCGGATATTCCGCCTTCGCGGGGGCCAAACACGCCCTGCGTGCGCTGGCACAATCCATGGCCCGCGAACTCGGGCCACGAAATATCCACGTGGCCCATGTGATTGTCGACGGGGCCATCGATTCAAACTTCATCCGCGAGAACCTGCCCGATGTGGACAGCAAGCGGGAGGAGGACGCGATCCTCAATCCCGACCACATCGCGCAGAACTACGTGATGCTGCACAATCAGCCGCGATCCGCCTGGACGCATGAACTCGATCTGCGGCCTTGGAAAGAGAACTGGTAGGAAACCTATGTCAAGAACACTCGAATTCATCTTCGATTTCGGCAGCCCCAATGCCTATCTGGTGCATAAGGTGCTGCCCGACCTGGCCGCACGGACCGGGGCGACGATACGCTACCTGCCCTGCCTTCTAGGGGGGATCTTCAAGGCGACCGGCAACCAGCCACCGATGATGGCCTTTGCCAATGTGCCCAAGAAGATGGAATACGAACGCCTCGAAATGCAGCGCTTCATCGAGAAGCACGGATTGACCAAGTTCAGCTTCAACCCGCATTTCCCGGTCAATACGCTGCTCATGATGCGGGGGGCCGTGGCGATGGACCGCGAAGACACGCTCGCCGAATATGCGGACGCGGGATTCCGGTTCATGTGGGAGGACGGGCTGGACATGAGCGACAAGGAGGTGTTCGCCCGCGCCTTCACCGATGCCGGATTCGATGGCAACGCCTTGTTGGAGGCGACGCAGGACCCGGCGGTGAAGACCGCGCTCGTCAGCAATACCGAAGAAGCGGTGGAGCGCGGTGTCTTCGGCAGCCCCACGTTCTTCGTCGGGGAGGAAATGGTTTTCGGCAAGGAGCGTCTGGATCAGGTGGAAGAGATGTTGAACGCCGACGGATGACTTCGTTTGGTCCGCTCTATGTAGAATGTGGCGGACAGCGAAGAGGTGGGTATGAGCAACGACGACCAGCAAGATCATTCGGGCCACGACCATTCAGGCCATAGCCACATCCCCCGGAACGAACGCAAGATCGCCATTGCCGCTGCCCTGACGGGCGCATTTATGTTGGCCGAGGTGGCGGGCGGTATCATCTCCGGTTCGCTCGCGCTCATCGCCGATGCGGGTCACATGCTGACCGACTTTGCCTCTCTCGTCCTCGCGTGGCTGGCGTTTCGACTTGCCCGGCGACCGGCTGACTGGCGGCTGACATATGGCTTCGACCGCTTTTCCGTACTTGCCGCACTGGTCAATGGCCTGTCGCTATTCGCTATCGCGATCTGGATCACGTGGGAGGCCGTGCAGCGACTGCTCGCAAGCGAGGAGCACGAAATTCTGGGCGGCCTCATGCTCTGGGTCGCTTTGGGCGGTCTCGTGGTCAATTTGGTGGCGTTCTGGGTCCTCACCCGGGGGGAGGACGAGAACCTGAACGTCCGCGCGGCCGCGCTGCATGTGGCGGGGGACCTTTTCGGCTCCATCGCGGCGCTGCTCGCGTCGCTTGTCATCATCTACACCGGCTGGACCCCGATCGACCCGATCCTGTCGGTCCTCGTCGTCCTGATCATCCTGCGCTCCGCCTTGGCCGTGGTCCGCGAAAGCGGCCATATTCTGCTCGAAGGGGCGCCACAGGGGTTCGACCGGCGCGACGTCGTGGCGGCCCTGACGCGGGAGGTTCCCGGGGTTCAGGCGGTGGGCCATGTGCATGCGTGGTCGGTGACGCAGGAACGACCGATGGTGACGATGGAAGTCACCGTGGGGGAGGGGGCAGATCCTGCAGCAGTGAAAAACGCGGTGAAAAAGCTTCTGCAGGAGCGGTTCGGTATCGAACATTCAACGGTCGAAACGCATTGAACCAGCCAGTTGGACGACCGGAGCGGCATAAAGAAAAAGGCCGCCCCAATGAATGGCGCGGCCCCAAGGTTTTCGCTGTCGGACGTTCTGCAGCTTAGCGGCGCAGGCCCAGACGCTTGATCAGGTCCTGATAGCGGTCTTCGTCCTTGTTCTTCACGTAGTCGAGAAGCTTGCGGCGGGTCGCGACCATCTTCAGAAGACCACGGCGGCCGTGGTTGTCCTTCTTGTGGGTCTTGAAATGCTCGGTCAGCGTGGCGATGCGCGAGCTGAGGATGGCAACCTGAACTTCGGGCGAACCGGTGTCGCCTTCCTTCGTGCCGTATTCCTTCATCACGCGTGCTTTTTCTTCGGCTGTGATCGACATCGGGGTCTCCTTTGCAAAGGGTTGATGAATGGCGCAGGCCGGGATGTCGTCCAGCTCAGGCCCGTGGAGGTCACCGGCCAAGGATTCGACCGGAGATGTGGGCGTATAGGAAAGATCGGCGGGCTTGGCAAAGGGTTATTGAACGCGATCTGCATCACCCGGAAGGATGCTCACCGCGGCGGCGGATGAACGCGGCATCAGTGCAAGGTCCGGCGGGCCCAGATCGTGATCCCCGGTGATCCGCGCCACCAGCCGGTCATCGGCGTAGATA
>NZ_LWGH01000842.1:0-2554 GCF_001635395.1 Sulfitobacter sp. HI0129
GCGGTTCGCGCACTGGCTGCTTGCCGGTTCCTTCATTCTGCTAGGCCTGACCGGCCTGCTGACCCTTTTCGGTCGCACCACGTTGATCCCCCTCTTCGGGCTCGAAGCCTTCTCCGTTCTGGCGACCGGGTCCAAGTGGATCCACAACAACGTTTCCTGGGCGTTCATGCTGGCGCTGATCATGGTCTTCTTCATGTGGGTCGTTCACAACCTGCCCAGCCGCACGGACATCAAATGGCTGATGCGGGGCGGCGGTATGTTCGGTGGCGGACATGTTCCGGCGAAGAAATTCAACGCCGGTCAGAAACTGATCTTCTGGGCGGTCATCATTCTGGGCGCGTCCATCTCCGTCTCTGGTCTTTCGATGCTGTTCCCGTTCGAATTCTCGCTCTTCGGGCCCACATTCTCCAAGATCAACGATCTGGGGCTGCCACAGCTCTTCGGCTATGCCGCGCTTGATACGAACCTCAGCCCGCAAGCGGAAATGCAGTATGCGCAGCTTTGGCACGCAATGGTCAGCTTCGTGCTGATGGCTGTCATCTTTGCGCATATCTATCTGGGTACGCTGGGGATGGAAGGCGCCTTCGAAGCGATGGGGTCCGGTAAGGTGGACCTTGAGTGGGCGCGTGAACATCACAGCATCTGGGCGGACGAGGTCATGGCCCGCAAGGATGCCCCCCCGGCCACCGCGCATCCCGCCGAATAACATGCGCACGCGGGCGGTCACGGTTGCACTGCTGATGCTGTCACTGCCCGCGCAGGCGCAGGAATTCTTTACACTGAAAGGCCACGGCGGCCCCATCATGGACATCGCCGTGGCGCCGTCGGGCACGATTGCCACGGCAAGCTTCGACTACTCCGTCGGTACATGGAACGGCGCCGAGCCGAGCTGGCACGAAGGGCACCGTGCCGCCGCCAACGCTGTCGCATGGCTCGACGACCAGCACCTGCTGTCAGCAGGCGATGACTTCGCCGCGATCCTGTGGGACCTCGTTACAGGTACCTCGCAGCGGTTCGAAGGGCATCAGGGCAAGATCACAGACATCGCCATCGCCCCCGGGGGCGAAACTTTTGCCACCGCCAGTTGGGACGGAACCATCGGCCTATGGCCAACCGCGGGCGGAGAGGGCACATTCCTTAAAGGGCACCAACAGGGTGTCAATGCCATCGCTTTCGGGGACGGGGGCCGCCTGCTCTATTCCGCGTCGAGTGATGGAACCATTCGCCTCTGGGACGTGGCCACCGGGCAGGAATTGCGCCAGATCGTCCAGCACGGGTTCGGCGTGAACCGGCTGATCCTCGACGAAGACGGCGGCCGGATCGCCTATGGCGCGGTGGACGGTGTGACCCGGATCGTCGACCCGGAAGGAAAAGAGATCGCCGACTACACGCTGGAGCGGCGCCCGATCCTCGCCATGGCATATCACGCGCCGTCCTCGCTTTTGGCCGTAGGCGATGGCGAAGGATACATCATGGTCATAGACCTGAACGCCAAACGGATCGTCCGGGATTTTCGCGCCACGGCCCGGGGGCCCATCTGGGCGCTCGCCTTTTCGCCCGACGGGCAAAACATCCATGCGGGCGGGCTCGATGATGTGATGTATTCATGGCCCGTGGACATTCTGGACTCGGTGGAAAAGATGGCGGCAGGCACACGCAGCTTCCTGCGCGACCCCGAAACCATGGATAACGGTGAGCGGCAGTTCATGCGCAAATGCTCCATCTGCCACACGCTGACAGAGGACAGCGCACGCCGTGCCGGCCCGACGCTGCGCGGGGTTTTCGGCAGGCGGGCGGGAAGCGTTCCGGGTTATTCCTATTCGGCAACACTCAGGAATTCCGATATCGTCTGGTCACCGGAATCGATAAATGCCCTGTTCGACGAAGGGCCGGACCATTACATTCCGGGAAGCAAGATGCCGATGCAACGGATCGCCGAAGCTGTGGACCGCCGCGATTTAATCGACTATCTGCGTAAAGCCACGCAATCGGGGGACACCGAATGAAAGCCTTTATCGTTTCGATGGTCGCACTGATCGTCATCACTGTCGGTGCGAACCTTCTGCTGACCCAATCAGACATCTATCCGCGTCAGGATGTATCGCGCGACAGCGTCCGACTGGGTAACTGAACACGTCCAGCCTTCTTGTGAGCACGTATCTGACGACCCGTCCGCATGGATGATATCTGGGCCGGATTGGCGGCTGCATTCAGGCTGATCGTGACGCTGGATGCCGATCTGGTGGAAATTACACTCAGGTCGCTGCAGGTCAGCCTTTCGGCACTGGCAATCGCCTGTCTCATCGCGCTGCCCCTGGGCACATGGCTGGCCATTCGCCGGTTCCGTTACCGCCGCTGGGCCATCGCGGTGCTGAACGCATTGATGGGCCTGCCCCCGGTGGTGGTCGGGCTGATCGTCTATCTGCTCCTGTCCCGATCCGGCCCGTTCGGCGTTCTGGGCCTGCTGTTCACCCCGACCGCGATGATCATCGCGCAGGTCATCATCATCACCCCGCTGATTGCTTCGGTCACGCATCAGGCGATGCGCGACCTC
>NZ_LWGH01000843.1:0-520 GCF_001635395.1 Sulfitobacter sp. HI0129
CACCCCCACGATCCGCTTTCGATGCCGCCCCCGCGGGTGCCATTCGTGCGCGCGGTGGAGGAGCCGAAAGCGCCAAAAAGGGTAGCCTTCACCCCGGACCTCAACCTTTCCATGGTCGATCCCGAAGTCGCCGCGATCTGCCGGAAGGGCGCAAATTCCTTCACCAATGTCGGTGCCCTGGTCGAAGAAACCTGCCCGGATTTTTCAGGCGGGCTCGAAGCCTTCCAGACCCTGCGCGCCATCCTCGTGGCCGCCGTCCGGGGTGACCTGCTGGAAACCGATCGCGACCGCGTCGCGCCGGAGATCATCTGGAACATCGAAAAGGGCCAGAACATCACCGCCGATGAAATCCTGCAGGCCGAACGCGCCCGCGCGGCGATCTTCCACAACCTCGCGACCTTCTTCGAAACCTACGACGTGCTGGCCTGCCCCACCGTCGCCGTGCCCCCCTATCCGGTGGATCAACGCTTCCCCACCCACATCGGGGATACCGAGTTGACGACCTACATCGACTGGATGT
>NZ_LWGH01000844.1:0-8353 GCF_001635395.1 Sulfitobacter sp. HI0129
CACCAATATATTCCTCCATACGAATATTCAATATATAGAATATAATGAGTGATCAGACTACAGAGCAAGCCGCCGACCCGATGGTGTGTCGCCTGGCCGAGAGTGAATGACGATCTATTATTCGCTGCATGGTGACGAAGTCACAGAGGTTTTGCAGACCCTCTACAAACTCTACTGCCGCTGAACGCATGGCGGCTCGACGGTAGCCGCCCGTCAGAAGCATCCGCATGATCAACAGGCTTGCGTGGCGCGATGCCCCGGTTCATATTCGATTTATCGAATTTAACGGGAGGCCCTTATGAACCGCCGCGACTTCATCATGCAGATGGGTGCGTTGGCCGCAGGGGGGGCGGTTTATCCGCGAATTGCCAGCGCCTCACTCGGTCGCGCGACGCTTACGACGGTCAGCGATGGCGCCCTGGTCCTTCCGCCCGGTTTCCTGTTCGATCCGATCCCTGAGGAAAAGCTTGCGCCTCTCCGCGACCAGTTCGATCTGAACGACGGGCCGCTCACCCCCGAATGCAACCTGGCCCTTTATCGCGATGACAGCCGCGTTGTTCTTTTCGACGTGGGCTCCGGCCCCGATTTCATGCCCACGGCGGGCAAGATCGTCGAGAGCCTCGCAGCGCTCGATCTGGAACCGGGGGATATCACCGATGTGGTTTTCACCCATGCCCATCCCGACCATATCTGGGGACTGCTGGATGATTTCGGCGATCTGCTCTTTGCCGATGCACGTTACCTAATGGGGCGGGCCGAATGGGATTATTGGTGGAATCCCCAGACGGTCGACACCATCGGTGCGGGGCGGCAGGCGTTTGCCGTCGGCGCGAAGCGCCGGATGGAGGCGATCGAGGACGCGGTGGAGCTTTTCGACGATGGCGACGAGGTTCTGCCCGGTATCGCGGCAGTCGCCAGTTTCGGCCATACGGCGGGGCATATGGCCTTCGAGATCCGCAATGGGGCTGAGGCCGCCCTGATCGTGGGGGACGCTATCGGCAACCACCACGCCGCCTTTGCACGACCGGACTGGCCGAGCGGAGGGGATCAGGACATGGAAGCGGGGATCGCCACGCGCCTCGCATTGCTGGACCGGTTGGCCGCGGAGCAGATGCTGATGGTCGGGTTCCATCTGCCCCAAGGCGGTATGGGCCGTGTGGAGCGCACGGGGGGTGCTTTCCGTTACGTACCGGAGGATCAATGATACGCTGGCTGCTTCTGTTCCTGACCGTCTTTTCCGCGCCGCCTCTTCTGGCCATCGAGGACATCGCCGATCAGTATCCCGGCTCTGCCCTTTACCGAAAACCGGTGGAGGTCATCCCGCATGTCTGGTCCGCCATCGGCGCGACCGCGCCGCCCACCTATGAGAACTGGGGCCACAACAACAACCTGAGCTTCATCGTCACCGGCGACGGGGTCGTCGTGATCAATGGTGGTGCGGCCTATCTGCTGGCCAAGGCGCTGCACGAAGAGATCCGGCAGATCACCCAACAGCCGGTCCGCCTCGTGATCAACGAGAACGGGCAGGGCCATGCGATGCTGGGCAATTCCTATTGGCAGGAACAGGGCGTCCCGATCCTTGCTCATGAGGACGCCGCGGAGGCGTTCCTGAACGATGGCGCGCAGTCGCTACAGCAGCATCAGCGCGTGCTTAAGGAACGGGCCGATGGCACAACGCTGGTCGGCCCGACGGAGACATTCGACGATGCCCGTATCATCGAGATGGGCGATTTCAGGATCGAGGTGCTCTACCTCGGCCCCGCGCACAGCCCGGGCGACGTGTCGGTCTGGCTCCCCGAGCAGAGCCTTGTCATCGCGGGCGACATGGCGTTTCACGAACGGCTTTTACCCATCTTCGATGACACCGATACCGCCGCCTGGCTGGAAACCTGGGATCAGGAATTCGAAGCGCTCGACGCCACCTATGTGATCCCCGGTCATGGTCATCCCACCAACATGGCGCAGGTGCGGCGTTACACCCGCGACTACCTGCGCGATCTGCGTGAATTGATCGGGCAGCACCTGGACGCGGGCGGCGGACTGGCAGAAGCCTATTACGTGGATCAGAGCCCCTACGCCCATCTCGACACCTTCGAAGAACTGGCAACCCGCAACGCCGGTCGTGTCTTTGAGCAGATGGAGTTCGAATAAGATCTGAGCGGGTTCGGCGTATTGCCAAGCTTGTCAGACGGCCCCGCCGGGGTTTTGCGGCACTTCGCAACTCAGTGAGAGGCGCCTTTTGCGATGCCGAACTGTCGCCGATATTCCGTGACGGGCAGGCCGGAAAGGCGCTGGAAAATTTTGCTGAAGGCGGATGCGTCCTTGTAGCCAACTTCCCACGCGACCTGATCCAGCGAACGATTGGTCAATTCCAGAATACCGCGGGCCTTGGCGACGCGTACCTGCTGAATGTACTCCGTCGGATTGAGAGAGGTAGCCTTGGAAAACCGGCGGATGAAGGTGCGGCGTTCGAGTTTTGCGATACGGGCAAGCTCCTTGTGGTGGAGCGGGGCGGTCAGATCTTCCTGAATGTGGTGCTGCACCCGCAGGATCGCTTCATCGCCATGGTCGAAAAACGGAACGAATTCGGTGAACGGCAGCTGCGTCGGGCGGGGGGGCTGGATCACCAGAAAGCGCGCCGTGGAGAGCATCGTGCTGCGCCCGAAGAGCCGCTCCACCAGCACTAACCCGATGTCTGTCCAGGCGAGAATGCCACCCGCCGAGATGATATCCCCGTCATCCAGAACCATGTTCCGTACCGCGACTTCGATGTCTCCGTGACGTTGGGCCAGTTCCTTTGCAAAGGCCCAGTGCGTGGTGACGCGCCGGCCCCGGAGCAATCCGCTTTCGGCCAGAACGAACGCGCCGGCGCAGATCGAGCATACCCGGCAGCCAGCGTTGTACTGCGCCTGCAACCAAGCGGCCTCGACCGGCATCGGCTGCATCTTGTCGGGCATCACGATGCTTGGCGGCGAAATCACGTAGTCTAGGCCGCGACCGGATGCCGGGTGAGACTCCCAGACGCAGGAAGGGGGTTTCCCCCGCTCTGCCCGCCAATGCGTAACCCGCACATTTCGGGGGCCGTTCTCTTCCGCCGCGTCTCCGGCAATCCGGAAGAGATCCGTAAGACCGTAGATCGCCGACAATTGGGATTGGGGATAAATCAGGAGCCCGATTTCGGCGACATAATCGGTCGGTGCTTTTGTCACATTAGGCCTCAAACTTGTCATTTATGACAATCGCCCGCCGTAGCGGAGATTGCAATGCTCAAGGCGCAAACAAAAGCAAGGGAGAGCTGACGAACATGACCCAGAACAAACTGTCCAGACGTACGATCTTGCAAGCGGGCGGCGCGACGACGCTCCTTGCCACGATGCCTGCCGTGCTCGTGGCGCAGCAACTCACAGAGAACAACGGAGAAACAATTATGTCCTCGATCGAAACACGGGATGGCACAAATATCTTCTACAAGGACTGGGGTCCGCGCGACGCACAGCCCATCGTGTTTCATCACGGCTGGCCGTTGAGCGCCGATGACTGGGACAACCAGATGCTGTTTTTCCTGTCCAACGGCTATCGCGTCGTTGCTCATGACCGCCGCGGCCATGGCCGTTCGGACCAGACCGACACGGGCCACAACATGGATACCTACGCCAACGACGTGGTGGATCTGGCGACCGCGCTTGACCTGAGGAATGCCGTTCATATCGGCCATTCCACCGGCGGCGGCGAAGTGGCGGCCTATGTCGCCCGCGCCGAAGAGGGCCGGGTGGCCAAGGCCGCGCTACTGGGCGCGATCACGCCGCTCATGGTGAAAACCGACACCAACACCAACGGCGTCCCGATGGAGGTCTTTGACGGCATCCGCAAGAGCCTTGCGGAAAACCGCGCGCAATTCTTCATCGATCTGCCGTCCGGGCCGTTCTACGGCTTCAACCGCGATGGGAACGAGCCGATCGAGGGCCTGATCCGCAACTGGTGGCGCCAAGGCATGATGGGAAGCTCTTACGCCCAGTATCAGTGCATCGAGGTGTTCTCGGAAACCGACCAAACCGAAGATCTGAAAGCGATGAATGTTCCGACACTGGTGCTGCACGGCAAGGACGATCAGGTCGTGCCGGTAGGGAATTCAGCAGAGGAATCGATCAAGCTGCTGCCGAATGGTACGATGAAGCTTTACGACGGGCTGTCGCATGGTTTCTTCGCCACGCACCCGGGTCTGGTGAACCCGGACCTGCTGACCTTCGTCCAGGGCTGAATGTGACTGACCGGAGCCCTCCGCAGGGCTCCGGTTTCGTACCGCCGGTGGGATCCGCTATCCGCCCGAGGGACAGCGCAGGTTTTACCAGCTATTGTAGTTGAGGAACTTGCCGGACATCTCGACCTTGACCCGGTCGCCCTTGGGGTTTTCCACCCGGGTGACCGACATGTCGAAATCGATGGCCGACATGATGCCGTCGCCGAATTTTTCCTGAATGATCGCCTTCAGCGTCGGGCCGTAGACGCCGACGATCTCGTAGAAGCGGTAGATGCAGGGGTCGGTCGGCACGGCCTGTTCCCAGATCTTCGTCGGGCTTTCGATCAGGACGCTTTCCGCCTCCTGCGGAAGTCCCATCACCGAAACCATGAGCCGTGCCTTTTCCGGCGGAAAGGCGTTCATCCCCATGGCCGCGGAATGGGTCCAGATCGGCGACATGCCGATTTTCTCGGCAATCTCCTCCCATTTCAGACCCGCCTGCTTCTTGGCAGACAGGATCATCGCGGTGACGTCTTCCTTGGTCAACGCTTCGGACAGTGCAATCGTATCTTTCATTGTTCGGTTCTCGCTTTGTTGGTGTGGTTAATTTCAGGCCCGTCGGAGCCGGGGGCCTTGTGAGGCCTGCGGAGTCACGCTTGAACGGCACGCAGCAATGGCGCCGTTTCGGGATCCTCGGTGGCAGTTTCGCCGGTCAGATCGAAGCGGACGGTGGCCGGGGAATTACGGTCGCTCGATTTACCCGACAGCTCCGCCGAACGCTTCGCAAGGAAATGCACAAGGTGGTTGCGGATGGCGTAATAGTTGGGATGTTCGACGATATCGTTGCGCACGCGGGGCCGCGGGATCGTGATCTCCACGTTTTCGGCGACCTGCGCCAGCGGCCCGTTCGTCATCAGCAGGATGCGGTCCGCCAGCAGGATCGCCTCGTCGATGTCATGGGTGATCATGAAGACGGTCTGGTCGGTGTCTTTCCAGACCTTGATCAGCTCTTCCTGAATCGTGCCGCGGGTCAGCGCGTCCAGCGCGCCGAAGGGTTCATCGAGCAGCAGCAGCTTTGGCTCGTTGGCGAAGGCGCGGGCGATGGAAACGCGCTGGCGCATCCCGCCCGAAAGCTGGCTCGGTTTGCGGTGAATGGTATCGCCGGTCAGCCCCACCTTGGCCAGAAAGGCCGTGGAATGTTCGACCACCTTTGCCTTGTCCCAGTCCGGGAACCGGGCGGCCACGCCGAAGGTGACGTTTTTCAACGCGGACAGCCATGGCAGGAGCGAGTAGTTCTGGAACACGACCCCCCGGTCGAGGCTGGGGCCGGACACGTGCTGGCCATCCATCTTGACGACGCCGCTGGTGGGTTCGGAAAGCCCCGCCAGAATGTTCATGATCGTGGATTTGCCGCAGCCCGAATGGCCGAGGATGCAGACGAATTCGCCCTTTTCTATGCCGAAGGTGGCGTTTTCGAAGACGGTGAATTCACCCCCTTGGCCATCGGGATAGCGCTGGGTGAGTTGTTCAATGCTCAGGAAAGGTTTTGACATTTTGAGCGTTCCTATTCGCTGAAGGCGACGGCGCGCTGCAGCAGGCCGAACATGGAGTCCAGCAGCATGCCCACGATGCCGATCACAAGGATGGAGAAGATGACGGAGGTCAGGTCGAGGTTGTTCCACTCGTTCCAGACGTAGTACCCGATGCCGGTGCCGCCCACGAGCATCTCCGCCGCGACGATCACCAGCCAGGCGATCCCGATGGAGATCCGCATACCCGTGACGATCGTCGGCGCGGCTGCGGGCAGAATGACGGTAAAGGCGGTTCTGATGGCACCCAGTTCATGGGTCCGGGCGACATTCACCCAATCTTCGCGCACACCGGCGACTCCGAAAGCGGTGTTGATCAGCATCGGCCAGATCGAGCAGATGAAGATCACGAAGATCGCGCTTGCTTCGCTGTCTTGGATGACAAAGAGCGCCAGTGGCATCCACGCCAGCGGTGAAATCGGGCGCAGGACCTGAATGAAGGGGTTGAGCGCCTTGTAGGCGACCGAGGACATGCCGATCACGAACCCCAGCGGGAGCGCCACGAGCGCGGCCAGCAGGTAGCCCGTCAACACGCGGTAGATCGAATAGCCGATCTGGATCCCGATCCCCTTGTCATTGGGCCCCGCGTCGTAAAACGGGTTCGAAAGCTGTTCCCACGCCTTGCCCAGCACCTGGCTGGGGGGCGGGACGCCGGCCTTGGGCTGGCCGCCGCCGGTCAGCAGTTCGTATTCCGTCAGCTCGCCTACGGCTTTCTGGGCGGGGATCGACAGCTCCCAGACAAGGAAGCCGACGATCAGCAGCATCACGGACAGCAATGCCGCCTTCTTGTTTTCCGAAAGCGTTCCCATCAGCTTGCCCCGATCGCGAAGCTGTTCACATAGTCTTCGGGCGTCGCCGGGTCGAAGGTCTTGCCCATGATGGTGTGTGACTTGTACGTCACCTCCGGCGCGTCGTAGCCAAGGTCTTTCATCACCTTGCGGGCGTCGGCGGCAAGGTAGACCTGTTCGGCCACCGACTTGTAGTCCACGTCGCCTTCGATATAGCCCCAACGCTTCATCTGGGTCAGGATCCAGATGCCCATGGAATGCCACGGGAAGGGGTCGAAATCGATCCGGTCGGGCACGCGTTTCACTTCGCCCAGACCATCGGCATAGGTGCCGGTCAGGACCTGTTGAACCACCGTCACCGGCTGGTTGAGGTAGTTGGTCGGTGAAATCGCCTCCGCGATCTCCGCCCGGTTTTCGGCCTTCGAGGCGTATTGCGTCGCATCGATGATCGATTTCAGAAGCGCGCCGTAGGTGTTGGGCAGCTCTTGCGCGAAGGACAGGGGCGCGGCGAAGGCGCAGCAGGGGTGGCCTTCCCACAGTTCCTTGGTCAGCAGGTGGATGAATCCGATGCCCTCGTAGACCGCGCGTTGGTTGAACGGATCGGGCGACAGGTAGCCATCGAGGTTTCCCGCGCGCAGGTTGGCAACCATCTCGGGCGGCGGAACGACCCGGATCTGGATATCCACATCGGGATCGAGCCCGTGTTCGGCCACGTAGTAGCGCAGCAGGAAGTTGTGCATCGAATATTCGAAGGGCACGCCGAAGGTGAAACCCTTCCATTGCTTGGGGTCGCGCTTGTCGAGGTGTTCATTGGACAGCACGATGGCCTGCCCGTTGATGTTCTCGACCGCGGGCATGATATAGGGTTCGGCCATGGACCCCGCGCCCAGCGTCATGGCGAGCGGCATCGGGGTCAGCATGTGGCTGGCGTCATATTCCCCTGACAGTGACTTGTCCCGCGCGACGGCCCAGCCCGCCGTCTTGATGACCTTGGCGTTGAGCCCGTAGCGTTCGTAGAAGCCCAGAGGCTGGGCCATGATGATCGGTGTGGCACAGGTGATGGGCACGAAACCGATGTTCAGATCCGTCTTTTCCGGCGGGCCGAGATCATCCAGTATCGCCGCCGCTGCCTCTTTGACCGGAAAAACGGACGCTAGCGCCGCGGCTGCGGTCGTGCCCCCGATCATCCCCATGAAGGACCGCCGCCCGATGTCGTTCTGGCCAAAGACGGAACGGACGATGGCGCTTTCGACGGCACGCTCCATCATCTGTTCGGATGACATATCCTGCGGCGCGGCATCGCGCGTGTCATGGCCGGGGCCGCTGCAGGCGTCGCAGTCGCAGTCGGCGCCATGCCGCAGGTCGGTGTTTTCTGAGTACGGATTTCCGAGGCTTTTGATGATCATTTCTCAACTCCTGTCGGTGTTGATCAAACCTCTCATGCCGCGCTGCGGCGGCCCAGCCGCCCAGCAAAATGCCTGAACTTTAGCAATTCGTTGTTTTTTTTGACTATTGTTTAGGCAAAGCTGACGAGATTTCGTAAATTACGGTTTTTCGTAAAGTCACTAGCGGCCATTCCGCGCAATGCTGAGAGCATGCTCGATGATTCCCCATATCTGCCGGTCGTGGATCTGCAACCCTTGCCCGCCCTGCTGGTGGACCCCCGCGCCAACCGCATCCTGAAGGCGAACCCAGCCGCGCGCCTTCTGTTCGACCTCGATACCGCAGAAGCGCGCCTG
>NZ_LWGH01000845.1:0-6145 GCF_001635395.1 Sulfitobacter sp. HI0129
GCGGTCTATGCCGAAGAAGACAAGCTGGGGCTGCACCGCTTCAAGGCGGACGAAGCCTATCGTATCGGCGAAGGGCTGGGCCCGGTGGCGGCCTACCTCAGCATTGACGAGATGATCCGCGTGGCCAAAGCCTCCGGCGCCGACGCGATACACCCGGGCTATGGCCTGCTGTCCGAGAACCCCGAATTCGTCGATGCCTGCGAAAACAACGGCATCGCGTTCATCGGTCCGCGCGCGGAAACCATGCGCGCGCTGGGGGACAAGGCCAGTGCGCGGCGCGTCGCCGTCGAGGCGGGCGTGCCCGTCATTCCCGCGACCGAAGTGCTGGGCGACGACATGGACGAAATCGCCCGCCAGGCCGAAGAGGTGGGCTATCCCCTGATGCTCAAGGCGTCCTGGGGCGGCGGCGGGCGCGGGATGCGGCCCATCATGAAGGCCTCCGAACTCAAGGAAAAGGTCCGCGAGGGCCGGCGCGAGGCGGAGGCGGCCTTTGGCAACGGTGAAGGCTACCTGGAAAAAATGATCCTCAAGGCGCGGCACGTGGAGGTGCAGATCCTCGGCGACAAGCACGGCGGGATCTATCACCTTTTCGAACGCGACTGCTCGGTCCAGCGGCGCAACCAGAAGGTCGTCGAACGCGCACCCGCGCCCTATCTCACGCAGGCTCAGCGGGATGAGCTTTGCGAGCTGGGCCGCCGGATCTGCGCGCATGTGGATTACGAATGCGCGGGTACCGTCGAATTCCTGATGGATATGGCGGATGAGAAATTCTACTTCATCGAAGTGAACCCGCGCGTGCAGGTCGAACATACCGTCACCGAAGAGGTCACGGGCATCGACATCGTGCGCGCGCAGATCCTCATCGCCGAAGGCAAGACCCTGGCGGAGGCGACGGGCAAGGAAAACCAGTCCCAGATCACGCTGAATGGCCACGCGCTCCAGACCCGGGTTACCACCGAGGATCCGCAGAACAATTTCATCCCCGATTATGGCCGCATCACCGCCTATCGCTCCGCCACCGGCATGGGCATCCGGCTCGACGGGGGGACCGCCTACGCGGGCGGGGTGATCACGCGCTATTACGACAGCCTGCTCACGAAGGTGACGGCGAAGGCCCCCACGCCGGAGATGGCCATCGCGCGGATGGACCGGGCGCTGCGCGAATTCCGCGTGCGCGGTGTTTCCACCAATATCGCCTTTGTCGAGAACCTGCTGAAACACCCCACCTTCCTGAACGACGAATACCACACCAAGTTCATCGACCAGACGCCGGAGCTGTTCCAGTTCACCAAGCGGCGCGACCGGGCGACCAAGGTATTGAATTACATCGCCGACATTACGGTGAACGGGCATCCCGAAACCAAGGGCCACCCCCGGCCCCCGGCACATCTGAAGGATCCGCGCCCGCCGGCAAAGCGGGCAGAACCGCAGATGGGCACCCGCAACCTGCTTGAGCAGAAAGGCCCGCAGGCGGTCGCGGACTGGATGAGCCAGCAGCGCCAGTTGCTGATCACCGATACCACGATGCGTGACGGGCACCAGTCCCTTCTGGCGACGCGGATGCGCTCCATCGACATGATCAAGGTGGCACCGGCCTATTCCGCCAACCTGCCGCAGCTTTTCTCCGTCGAATGCTGGGGCGGCGCCACTTTCGATGTGGCCTATCGTTTCCTGCAGGAATGCCCCTGGCAAAGGCTGCGCGACCTGCGCGCGGCGATGCCGAACCTGATGACCCAGATGCTGCTGCGCGCCTCCAACGGCGTCGGCTACACAAACTATCCCGACAACGTGGTGCAGAAGTTCGTCGCCACGGCGGCGGAAACCGGGGTGGACGTCTTCCGCGTTTTCGACAGTCTCAACTGGGTGGAGAACATGCGCGTCGCGATGGACGCGGTGCAGGAGGCGAACAAGGTCTGCGAAGGCACGATTTGCTACACCGGCGATATCTTCGACCCGGACCGGGCCAAGTATGACCTGAAGTACTACGTCGCCATGGGCAAGGAGTTGCGCGACGCGGGGGCCCATGTTCTGGGGCTAAAGGACATGGCAGGGCTGCTGAAGCCCGCGCAGGCCCGCGCGCTGGTCAAGGCGCTCAAGTCAGAGGTCGGCCTGCCCATCCATTTCCACACCCATGACACGGCGGGCATCGCCTGCGCGACGATCCTTGCCGCCTCCGAGGCCGGGGTCGACGCGGTGGATTGCGCGATGGACGCGTTTTCGGGAAATACCTCCCAGGCGACGCTCGGCTCGGTGGTGGAGGCGCTGCGCCATACCGACCGGGATACCGGCCTAAGCATGCCCGCGGTGCGCGAAATCTCGGATTACTGGGAAGAGGTGCGCAAGCACTACGCCGCATTCGAGACCGGGATGCAGGCGCCTTCGTCCGAGGTCTATCTGCACGAGATGCCCGGCGGCCAGTTCACCAACCTCAAGGCACAAGCGGCCTCCATGGGTCTGGATGACCGCTGGCCCGAAGTGGCGCGGACCTATGCGGATGTGAACCAGATGTTCGGCGACATCGTGAAGGTCACGCCCTCGTCCAAGGTGGTGGGGGACATGGCCCTGATGATGGTGAGCCAGGGCCTGACCCGCGCGCAGGTGGAGGACCCGGAGGTCGATGTTTCCTTCCCCGATTCCGTCGTGGACATGATGCGCGGCAATCTGGGCCAGCCCCCCGGCGGCTTCCCGGACCGCATCGTCAAGAAAGTGCTGAAAGGCGAGGAACCGATGACGGAGCGCCCGGGCAAGCACCTCGCCCCGGTGGATCTGGAAGCGACGCGCAAGGAATTGTCCGAAGAGCTTGACGGCATGCGGATCGATGACGACGACCTTTGCGGATACCTGATGTATCCCAAGGTCTTCCTCGATTACATGGGTCGGCACCGGCAATACGGCCCGGTGCGGACGCTGCCCACACGCACATTCTTCTACGGCATGGAACCGGGCGAGGAGATCTCGGCCGAGATCGACCCCGGCAAGACGCTGGAAATCCGCATGCAGGCCACCAGCGACACCAATGAAGACGGTGAGGTGAAGGTCTTCTTCGAACTCAACGGCCAGCCCCGGGTGATCCGGGTCGCCGACCGGGTGGTCAAGGCCAGCGCGGCCCAGCGCCCCAAGGCCGAGGCAGGCAATGAAAACCACGTGGGGGCGCCCATGCCCGGTGTCGTCGCCTCCGTCGGTGCGGTGGCCGGGGCCAAGGTCGCCAAGGGCGATCTGCTGCTGACCATCGAAGCGATGAAGATGGAAACGGGCATCCACGCCGAACGCGCCGCCGTGATCAAGGCCGTACACGTCCAGCCCGGCACCCAGATCGACGCCAAGGACCTGTTGGTGGAACTGGAATAGGCCCCGACTGTCGGGCGGCCGAGGGGTTAATGCCTTGGCCGCCTACTCCATCACTTCCTGCCAAAAAAGAAGTGACAGACGTGTCGTGGGAAGTACCTTAAGAATACTGCGTCCGGTCCATTCGCCGCATTGCCGGGGCAGCGCGCGCGCCTATCATTGCGACATGCCCTACGAATGGACCACTCCGCCGGATGCACCGGCACGGCGGCTCAGGCTCTGGCCGCATCAGTCGCTGCCCCCCAAGGGGTTCGCGGCCTTCATTCTGGCGACCTTCACGCTGATCCTCATCCCCACCTTGCCGTTGCTGGGCACGAAACTGCTTTGGGGGCTGCTTCCCTTTGTGTTGCTGGCGGTGGCCGGGATCTACTTTGCCCTGCAGCGCAATCATCACGCGCGGCGCATCGAAGAGGTGTTGACGCTCGATACCGATACCGCGCGGCTGACACACCGGCGGCCCGACGGGGTGGTGAAGGAATGGGATTGCAACCGCTACTGGACGACCGTCACCAAGTACGAAAAGGGCGGGCCGGTGCCCCATTACGTCACCCTCAGCGGCAAGGGGCGCGAGGTCGAGATCGGCGCGTTTCTGAGCGAGGACGAGCGCATCGCACTTTTCGAGGAACTGCAGCGTTCGCTCGCCCGGTAGAGGGCTTGCGAAAGCGTCAGCTCAGGCGGTTCTTGACCATCGGCCCCACGGTGCCGAAATCCATCTGTCCGGTGTAGCGGGATTTGAGAATGCCCATCACCTTGCCCATGTCGCGGATCGACGTGGCGCCAACCTCGGCCACGGCCTCGTCCACCGCCCGGGCGCTTTCAGCCTCATCCAACTGGCGCGGCAGGAACTCCTCGATCACGCTGATCTCCTCCCGCTCCCGGTCCGCAAGATCGAGCCGCCCGCCTTCTTCGTAGGCGCGGGCCGATTCCAGCCGTTGCTTGGACATCTTGCCCAGAATGGCGAGCACTTCGTCCTCGCTCACCCCTTCGTCCTGCCCGGTAGAGCGGGCGGCGATGTCCTTGTCCTTGATGGCCGCATTGATCAGTCGCAGCGTGGACAGCCGGTTGGCATCCTTGTCCTTCATCGCCTGTTTCAGGGAATCGGAGATCTGGGTACGCAGGGTCATGTCCGGTTGTGGTCCTTTTTGACGCATGAAGACCGGACATTATCCAATGTATTCCGCGCAGGCAATGGCAGCGCCTGCGCGGTGGTTCAGGCGGGTGACGGGGCCATCGCTGCTCTGCCTTCTTCGCCGACGCCGTGGCGCAGGACCACGAAAAGAAACAACGCCATGCTGGCGAGCGTCAGGAATGAGCCCAGAAGCGCCAGCACCTCGGTCCTTCCAAGGATCGCGAGCGCGATCCCCGGGGCCAGCGACAGGACGGCCAGCACCGAAAGCCCGTAGTGCAAACGCG
Source organism: Sulfitobacter sp. HI0129 (assembly GCF_001635395.1). Classification (NCBI taxonomy): domain Bacteria; kingdom Pseudomonadati; phylum Pseudomonadota; class Alphaproteobacteria; order Rhodobacterales; family Roseobacteraceae; genus Sulfitobacter; species Sulfitobacter sp. HI0129. The sequence continues at coordinate 4,759 of NZ_LWGH01000845.1, forward strand.
CGAGGCCCGTGGCGGCTGCCCGCGGCGTCAGCGCGTAATAGGCGCCGAAGATCGACATCAGCACGAAGCCCACGAGGTTGAGATGCCCGTGCGCCGGGGACAGCGTATGGTCGCCGGTCGCCGCCATCTGGATACCCCAGACCATCCCGCAAAGCGCGAAGAACGCGCCGGTGGCGACGAAAAGCGTGACGACCGGTCTCATTGCACGGCCTCCGCCTCTGCGCCCAAGGGCGGGCCGGTGAAGGTCAGGTGATGGCGCTCCGCGCTGCGGGTGATCTCTGGCATGTCCTCGGGAATACGGAACTGGCCCTCCGCCATTTCATGAAAGAACTCCTCGAAGCCCCCCGGCGTGAGGATAACGAGATGTCGGGAGGGCACATCGCTCACGACGCGGAATGTGTGTTCCTTGCCGCGTGGTACAAAGACCGCCTGCCCCGGGCCGCGAATGAAACTCTCGCCCTCCAGCCAGAATTCGACATCGCCGGTCAGCACCACGAAGGCTTCGCAGGCATCGGCATGGACATGGCGCGGCGGCCCGGAGGCCGGGGGCGAAACGGACTCGACGATCGACAGGCTCCCGCCCGTTTCCGCGGCCCCGAGAAGCGTTTGATAGGTGACGCCAAGCCATGTGACCGCGTCATGTGCTGTGGATGAGTTCAACATCGTTTCCTCCGCTTTGCTGGGTTGGAAACGAAGGCGCCTTCGTATGCGCAGAATAGGCGAAAGCGTGGTATATAACAAATCGATTGATCGCATAGAATTAATACGAATGGCCAATATAACCAACTTCGATCTGAACCTGCTGCGGGTGCTGGACGCGCTGTTGCAGCATCATTCCACCGTCCGCGCGGGGGAGCATCTGGGCCTTTCGCAGCCCGCCGTTTCCGCCGCCCTCGGGCGATTGCGCAGCGCGCTGGGGGATGAATTGTTCTTTCGCCGGGGTCAGGGGCTGGAGCCCACGCATTTCGCGCTTTCGCTGGAAACTCCGCTGCGCGAAACGCTGGACCGGGTGGAGGCGCTGATCCACGGGGCGAAGGTCTTTGATCCGCAAACGGCGCAGGCGCGGTTCCGCATCTCGGGCAGCGATTTCTTTGCCGAGATGCTGATGCCCCGGCTGGCGGACCGATTGTCCCTGCAGGCGCCGCTGATGCTCGTGCATCTCGTGGACCTCGTCCCTGACAGCTATGCCGATACGCTCGACCGCTACGACGTGGACGTGGCGCTGGTTCCGGAGATGGACCTGCCCGACCGGATCGAATCCCAGCGCATTTTCGGGTCTTCCTTTTCCGTCATCGCGCGGCGGGACCATCCGCGCCTTGCACGGGCGGGGGTGGCGCCGGGGGCGGTTGTTCCCATCGACCTCTTTTGCGACATCGGGCACGTCCTC
>NZ_LWGH01000846.1:0-3386 GCF_001635395.1 Sulfitobacter sp. HI0129
TAGGGCAAAATATGGGCGAAAACAACGGCACTATTTGTTATAAAATTTTAAGAATACACTATATGTAGATCACTGTTGCAGGCGCGCACGCTTTCCCACGATTTCCCAACTAAATGCATTCACATACTTATCCACAGGATATGTTCCACCGTTGTTCCTGTGCGCTTAACAATAATTCAAGGGTTCCCACCCGAAAATTCAATGGCGCGATTCGGAATCGGCCAGTTTTGGCCGATTGATTCCCGGCTCTCCCCGCCCGTCCCAATAAATCCCAGCGCGGAAAATGAGCATTATAATCCCATACTTGCGCTTTCTGTCGGCAGGTGCAGTATCCGTTCTGTCGATATCGGAGCACGCATGAACAAGAGCCTCGCCCTTCTCGGACATGCGTTGCGCATGTTGATACTGGATGTCAGTAGCCTGCTGCGCGTTCTGGCGCCCGCACTCGCCCTTCTGGCGGTGGGGATAATCGGGCTAATCTGGGCCGCCCCCACCTTTCCGTACCTGTCTACCGGGCTGGCTCAGGCACCGGCACCGAACGCCGGGGGGATGCTCGCAGGGGTCGTCTTTGCTGTTATCACCGCTCTGGGCTTTGTCCTGCTGGCGATACTCTGGCATCGTCACGTGCTTATCGATGCGCAGAACGCGCCGCCGGGACGGCCTTCGGCAAGGATCGTACTGTCCTATCTGATGCGGACGATCCTGATCGGGGCGATACAGCTTGCGGTGACCGTGCCGCTGCTCATTCTTCTCTTTCTTGCGGCACCGCGCATGAATGTCGTGGCTGGCGAAGCGCCCACGGTCGTGATCTTCGGGGCGGTCGGGATACTGGCGGGGCTGTTGTTCATCTGGATCGTCCTGCGGCTGGGGCTGATGCTGCCTGCCGCGGCGCTGGGTCGGCCCATAGGGCCGCTCGAAAGCTGGCGACACACCGCGCCCGCAGGCACCGCGCTGATCTGGCTGGCCCTTTTATTGCTGACAGCGAATGCGGTCCTGTCGACCCTCTCCGCCCTTACCGGGGCGCCGGGCAGCGGCATCCGCATGGCCGTCGAAGCCGTCGTCTATATATTGGAGGCGCTTGTTTTCGTCAGCGTACTGACAACGCTTTACGGTCACTACGTGGAACGCCGCGAAATCGGCTGAGCAGCCCATAGGGCCGACACATCTCAGGCCAGCCCACGCTCCATCAGGTCGCGGGCGATCCCGGCATATGCCTCGGCCATCGGCCCGTCACCGGCGGCGACAGGCGTGCCCGCGTCCCCGGCAAGCCGGGTTTCAAGATCGATGGGCAGGCTTCCCAGCAGCGGAACGCCCAGCTTCTGCGCCTCGGCGGCGACCCCGCCCTGCCCGAAGATATCATGCGTACTGCCGCAATCGGGGCAGACGAACTGGCTCATGTTTTCGATAAGACCCAGCACCGGGGTCTTGAGCGTCGCGAACATGTCCAGCGCCTTGCGGGCATCGATCAGGGCCACGTCCTGCGGGGTGCTGACGATAACGGCACCGGCCAGCTCCGTCTTGGTGCAGAGCGTCAGTTGAACGTCGCCCGTCCCCGGCGGCAGGTCGACCAGCAAAACATCAAGCTCGCCCCATTCGACCTGTCCCATCATCTGCTGCAGCGCCCCCATCAGCATCGGACCGCGCCAGACGACGGCCTTGCCCTCTTCGACCATGAAACCAATGGACATCATGGTGACGCCATGGGCCTGCAGCGGGATGATCGTTTTCCCGTCAGGGCTGGCCGGGCGCTTGCTGATGCCCATCATGCGCGGCTGGCTTGGCCCGTAAATATCGGCATCGAGCAACCCGACGCGGCGCCCGGCCCGGGCCAGCGCCACGGCAAGGTTGGAGCTCACGGTGGATTTGCCCACCCCGCCCTTTCCGGACCCGATGGCGATGATATTGCGAACGCCCGCCGGTTTGATCGGGCCCTCCTGCGGCTTGGGATGCCCGCCGAGCTTCAGCGAGGGCGCCTTTGCCGCGGGCGCATGGGCCGTCAGCGCCACGCCGACCTTGCCGACGCCCGACACTTCGCGCACCACCTGTTCAGCCGCGTCGCGCAGCTGCCCCATCTGTTTGGCCGCCTCTGCATTGGGCGCCTCGATCACGAAGCGCACGTCATTGCCTTCGATGGTCAGCGCCCGAACGAGATCATGCGCCAGCAGGTCGCGACCGTCCGGCAGCATGACGCGCTTCAGCGCATTTTCGATATCGGCACGGGTCACGGTCATGGGCGTTCCTTTCGTTACACCCTGACATGGCAGGTTCTGCAGTGGCTGCAAGGGGGGGTGCCCCGGGCGAATGCCCATGCAACGGGCAGGCGGCCTAATTCTTGACCATATGGTCCATGTTTATGCTGCATAGCAGCAATGCAAAAACGTTTATTGTGCGCTCGCAGCATAAAGGCCATTATCACTATCAGAGCAGGAACAGCCTGCTCCGGAAAAGATCAGTCCGATCCATCCTCCTCCCGGATCGGCCTGTGACTGGCGGCGACATCCTTCCTCCTCCCTGATGTCGTCGCCTTCCTTTCCCCTCCCTACCCGAACCGAGACGCCGAATCTGTAAAAACCCACGCGCTTATGCCGCATTGCGGCGTTAGCGTTACCCTGATTGTTTTCATATGCTTGCCGCCCGATTTCCTATGCAGAAAATGCATATCGGCCCTGCCGAACTGCCTGTTGTGCGGCTGCAGCAAACACCTAAGTAAGCGTCAACAGAAACGCAGTACAAACCGAAAGAGGCGCCGAATGGCTTATATCAATACCGCATCCAACTCTTCTTCCTTCATGGCCCGCGTAAGCACGTTCTTCGATGCCCTGGCCACCCGCCGTCGTCAGAACCGCATGTTCCGTCAGACCTTCGCCGAGCTGAGCGAACTGTCGAACCGCGAGTTGAACGATCTGGGCATCAGCCGCTCCGAAATCCGTCGCATCGCGATCGAGTCGAGCCGCAACGCTCTGTAAGGATTACTGAATCGGACCTGCGCCGCCTGACCCGACAGGGCGCCCGCAGCGCGGTGGGCGCATAGCTTTAGAGGGGTGAAATAAAAAAGACGGCGATGCCAGGGAGGAGGCACCGCCGTCTCTTTCTGCGAACCGGGTCATCGGGGAGGACGTGCCCGGTTCGGGTCGGGACCGCATCATCAGGGAGGAGGAAAGGTGATGCAGCCCCCTACAGACCCGCGCCGGGGAGGCGGCGCAGGTCCGATTCAGTAATCCTTACAGAGCGTTGCGGCTCGACTCGATCGCGATGCGACGGATTTCGGAGCGGCTGATGCCCAGATCGTTCAACTCGCGGTTCGACAGTTCGCTCAGCTCGGCGAAGGTCTGACGGAACATGCGGTTCTGACGACGGCGGGTGGCCAGGGCATCGAAGAACGTGCT
>NZ_LWGH01000847.1:0-3733 GCF_001635395.1 Sulfitobacter sp. HI0129
GACCGCCTCGCGTAGTGGCTCCGGCAGATCATCGAGCGCCGCCTCGTAGTCAGACAGGGACCATTCGAGTATCTCGCTGGCCAGCGCCCGGCCAAAACCTATCTGCGGGCGCACCCCATAGCCGAAGCCCGCCAGCATCAGCAGCATGTCTTCGACACTCGCCAGCGCATCAAGGCCGACCGCATGGGCCAGCTGATCTGTCCGACCCGGGTAGGTGGACAGGACAAGCGCCAGTTCCCGCTTCGCCTTCGGCGTTTCCGACAGCCGGTGCCATGCCTTGACGCGATCAACCACAGCGCGGATGCGGGCCACATGGGGCCTGTGGCTGAACCGGGCGTATTGCAGATGCGGGTCCCTGCGCTCCGGGGCCTTGAAGCTGATCACCCCGGCAAAGATCCGGCCATCCACCTCGGGCAATACGACATGCATGGCCAGATCTGCCGGGGACAATCCACGCTCCGCCTCTGCCCAGTCCTTCTGCCGCGCGGTGGAGAGCGCCACCTGAAAAACGGGGCAGCCCGGCGTGTCCAGCGGCGTGGTGCCATCCTCACCCCGACCCGAGAAAGCGGTGGCGTTCACGATGGCCACAGGCTTCACGCCGGTGAAGGCGTTGATCAGGAACGTTCGCGCGCTTTCGGCCTTTAGCGAGGGCACGAAGATTCCGACGGCGTTGAAGCCGCGTTCAGCGAGTTCGTTCAGCAGCGCGTCCACCGGTGCGGTATCGGCGGCCATGAGGTAGCTGCGATAAAAGGTCACCACCACCACATCGCCGGCGCCTGCATCGAAATAGGGCACGAACCCCCGTTCCGGCGTGTAGAAGCCGCAGTCCGGCACCGACTTGGCGCCGGGAACGGGACCCGCATAGAAACCAGCAGCCAAGGCAAGCTGCGCAAGCGCCGCCTGCGCAGCGACCGCGCCGCCCGCATCACACAAATGCTGCAACCGCCGCAGGGTGGAAACCGGAAGGGTGGAATAACCGTCGAGCGCCGGGTCCTCGCGCCCGTCGGCGGGCAGGATCGCCAGTGCAATCCCGTTGCGACGGGCAAAGTCCTGCACCTGCATCACCCCGTAGGGCCAATAATTCTCGCCCCCGATCAGGCGGATCAGGATGCCCTTGGCTCCGGCGAGTGTCTGTTCCACGTAATTGTCCACGCTGGCCGGGTGCCGCAGCGCGACGAGGTTGCACAACCGCAGGCTGGGCAAGTCCCCATCGGGGCCGCCCCCACGATGCCAGCCCGCCGCGAAAGCCCCCAGATCGCTGTCGGAAAACGACAGGACGATCAGGTCAGCCGGGGTCTGTCCGGGATCGAACGGTGTGTCCGTATCCTCCAACCCGTGGCTGTCGCGGAAGACGACATGCATCGTTTCAGGCCCCCAGCGCCGCGCGGATGCGGGGTTCGTTCACGTCGTCATGTTCGGCGATGACAACCAGATGCCCGGCGCGCATGTCGCTGCCCCAAGGCCGGTCGAACTGGTGGCGGACACGCCCGCCCACGGCCTGCACAAGCAGGCGCATGGGTTTGCCCGCGACGGCCACGTAGCCTTTGACGCGCAGAATGTTCTGCTCCGCCGCCATTTCCTCGATCGCGGATACGAGCGCGCTTACATCTTCGATTTCGGGCATCGGGATCACGACGGTTTCAAAGTCGTCGTGTTCATGATCGTCGGCGCCGTCATGGTGGGAAGGACGTGCCGCTAGGTCGTCTTCTGCCTGCGCGTTCAGGCCCAGCACGACCTTGGGGTCAACGACGCCCTCGCTCATTTCCAGAATCGGGATCCGACGCGGGCTTTCGGCTTCTACCACCTCGCGCGCCTTGGCGAGGCCGGATTCCCCCGCGAGGTCGGCCTTTGACAGAAGCACGATGTCCGCACAGGAAATCTGATCCTCAAATACCTCGCTCAGGGGCGTTTCATGGTCGAGGCTGTCATCGGCCTGACGCTGGGCATCCACCGCCGCCACATCGGGCGCGAACCGTCCGGCGGCCACCGCTTCTGCATCGGCCAGCGCGATCACCCCGTCCACGGTGATCTTCGACCGGATGGCGGGCCAGTCAAACGCCTTCAGCAGCGGCTTCGGCAAAGCCAGACCGGAGGTTTCGATCAGGATGTGATCGGGCCGGGTGGGCATCGCCATCAGCGCCTCGATCGTCGGAATGAAGTCATCGGCCACGGTGCAGCAGATGCAGCCATTGGCCAGTTCGACGATGTTCTCGGCGGGGCAATCTTCGTCCGCGCAGGATTTCAGGATGTCTCCGTCCACGCCGACCGTCCCGAATTCATTGACCAGAACAGCGAGCCTGCGGCCCTGCGAATGGGTCATCAAATGCCGGATCAGCGTGGTCTTGCCCGATCCGAGGAAGCCGGTGATCACGGTCACCGGTATCTTTGCGAGGTCAGTCATTCGGAATCTCCATCGGGGGAATGCGGGCAAGGCTTTGCTTGCGGAAAATGACCGGGCGTTCGCGCCATGGCACAAGGCCATCTGTCGTCGCGGCATAGGCCGCGGCACCGGCGAGGATGTCAGACGTATCCGCGCAGCTCAGGCGACCGTAGACATAGGTCCATTTGCCCGGGGCCGAAAGCGCCACGGAAGCCCCCTGCGAACAGGCGGAAAGACATTCCACCGGCACGATGCGCACGCCTTCGGGCGCGCCCGCTTCGGTCAGGGCCGCGTGAAGCCGCGCGCCGGGGCGGGGAGCATCCTCCGCTTCGATCTCGCCAGCGCGGCAGGTTGTGCAGACATGCAGGGTCACCGTCATACTGAAACGTCCAATCGTGATAGGGGCAAAGGGGATGGGCCGGGCCTAACGCAAGCGGGGCCCTCGGGCAAGCGACGGAGGAAATTGCGGCGCGTCATTCGACGATGAGCCGGGTTTCGGCGGCGATCTTCCGCCCCGCCACTGCCAGCGGTCGGTGGTCGTTCGTGTTCAGCACAACCTCGATGATCACCTCTCCCGCGGGCAGGTCGGGAATATGGTGCCAATCGCCGTAGAGCCGCGCCTGCTTCACCCCGTTGACGTAGAGATGCGCGTGGCCCGTGCCGTCCACGTGAACGCCCCCGGCATCGCGGGGGGCGAAGTCGAAGTTGCGCGTCTTGACCTGAAGGTTCCAGCCTGCGTCCGGGTCGGGATCGATCAGCAGCGAAACCTCCGGGGCGGCGATGGCCGAAACCTCCAGCGGGGTGGCATGCTGGGCCATGTGTTCCGTGCCCACTGTGACGTGGGCCTCAGCACCGGCAGCGGCATGGTCATGACCATCGAAGGTCACGCCATAGCCCGCGGCCAGCGTGAACCCGAGCCCGCCCCCGAACACGAGGCCGATCAGGAAAAGCCACAAAGCCCTGTCCATGGAATAGCTCCTTGAGCTGCGGGATCACCCCGCGCGCAGCGTTTCGCGCCGCCAGAAATATCCCGCGAGGCTACCCAGCACGACCCATGCGGCCAGTCCCGTCCCCAGCGCCCGGGAGGCGAAGAGCGCCGCCAGTTCGGGCGGTACCGGCCCCGCGTAGGTTTCGGGCTGCGGCGCACCCCAGACATGGGGCGCAATCAGCAGCACCACCGCGCCGGACCATGCGATCCAGCTGCGACCGAACGCCAGAAGGAACAGGGCCACGATCGCCGCACCGACGGTGGCGTACCACCATATCTGACGCGCGCCGATATCCGCCGCCGCCACGCCCGGAACCTCTGGCGCGAGCGAAAAGCCGGGGGCGAGGTGAAAGGCGATGAACCCC
>NZ_LWGH01000848.1:0-4446 GCF_001635395.1 Sulfitobacter sp. HI0129
AAGAGACACAAAGTAAGCACGCTGAGCAGAATTTGCTGACGTTTGGACTGTTCCCAGATGAAGGAGAAAAGAGAGGCGTTCACAATCACTCGCGGACAAAGGATAGCGGTTCGGTGCCCCGGCCGGTAACGCGGGGAATGAAGGGGCGGGCCTTACGGGCCGAACGGGTCAACAAACGGTGCGAAATAGCACCCTACCCGGCGACATTAGGCAAGTTTTTCAAAACGATCCACAGTTTTGCGCTGTTGTCTTCACTGCCCGGCCCAGACGGTTGGACAAGTGTCGCACCCGCGCTAGGCTGGAACTGGTCGGGCCGCCTCGGTCCGTCCCGTGAATGATTGGACCTCGTTATGCCCTGCGCGCGCAGACCTGTTCATCTCGCTTCCGTTCTCGCTTTCTGCCTACTGCCCCTCGGGGTCTCTGCGCAGGAGCGGCTGGCGCTTCTGTGGGATGCGGGTCCGGATGCCGAGCGGCTGGAAAGCGCACTCGGGCAGGCGGGCTATAGGGTCGAAGTCTTCACGCCGCCGTCCGCTTCCGGCCCCGATCCGGAGAAGCCGGCGGAGGCGGTGATCACCCTTGCGCCCGCTGACGAGGCTGACGACAACGTCATTGCGCTGTTGACCATAGAGCCGGCTGAGAAGGATGAGACGGAGTCGGGGGATGGCTTCGAGGCGGATGCATCACCCGAGGAAGACATTGAAGTGGCGAAAGACAGCGCCGCCCCGGCTGAGGTTCTGCGCCCGCCCGGCAAGGGTCAGACAGATAGCGATCAAGCGGCTGATGCGAAAGGCGATGAAACCGTCGCACTGGAAAAGGTGCCGTCCCCGCCTGTGCGTACACCGCTCGAAAGGTTCACCTTCGATGCCGGGGCGGCGGATATCGTCCTGATCTACGCGCGGCTCGATGAGGGGGCGGAGCCGGGGCTGGAGCAACTTGTACATGCAGCGGAGCCTGCGCGGCAGGCGGGGGTCGTTCTGGCGCGGATCTGCGGCGATGAGCCGGTGTCGCTCGACCGGGATGTTTCTAGTGAGGGGCCGGGCCCGGTGGTGATGCAGGCAACGGGATGTGGCGCGGAAGATCCGGCGCAGGAAGAAGGCGGGGCAGCGGATGATCCGCTCGCCACGGCGCTGATTGCCGCGCTCGAAGAGAGTGGTCAGGAAGCGGGCATGGCCCTGCGGCAGCTTAGGGCCGCTCTGCCGGAAACACCCGGGCTGACGGGGGCGCTGCCGGATCTGCCGGTGTTTCTGGCGGCGCGCGACGGCAACAAACTGATCCGCCCGCGGGACCCCCGTGCCGCGTGGGCCGCACTGGATGCGGACACTTTCGCCCCCATCGCCGCGCTGGCAGAAGAAGAGGAGGACCCCCGCGCCTTGCTCGCCCGCGCGTACACCCGGCTGAACACCACCGATCCCCGCTATGATCCTGCCGCAGCCGCCGGGGATCTGCGCGCAGCCTCCGCCGGCGGATCGGCAACGGCGGCCTATGAACTGGGCCGGCTCTTTGAAACCGGTGTCGGGGTGCCGCGTCACATTCCCCGGGCCGTTGCGCTCTATGAACAGGCGGCAAGCCGGGGCCACGGGGCCGCAGCCAGCGATCTGGGTTTTCTGCACATGGAGGGGGAGCTTGGGCTGACGGCGGATACCGAGACGGCGCAGCGGTTTTTCCGGCAGGCGGCAGACCTGGGGCATCCGCAGGCCATGTTCAGCGTCGCCACGATGATCGGCGAAGACGCCGCGACAGAAACGGACCCCGAGGAGGCGGCCGCCTATGTCTACCGGGGGTTGCGCCAAGGAACGGGCAGCATCTTCGACCTCGTGCGCGAGGATCCGCGTATTCTCAGGCGCACCGTGCGCTTGGCCCTGCAACGTCTTCTGGCGGCTGACGGGCTCTATGACGGGGCGATCGACGGGGCCGTGGGACCGCAGACGAAACAGGCGATTCGGCTGGCGCAGGGGCTCGAAGAATGACAGGCTGAGGCCGCCCTTCGGCCAATGCCGCAAGGGGTTGCACGGCCTGACCAAGAAGTTTGTTGCATTTATTTGCAATTTGTCGCTTTGTTGTCTCGCCAGTCAATAAAAACCACAACCGGGAGTTTATCACTTATGAACCGTTTGCTCGCAACTACCGCAATCGCGCTTTCCGTCGCCACCGGCGCCTGGGCCGCCGAATGCGAAGAAGTCACCTTCTCCGACGTCGGCTGGACGGACATCACCGCCACCACCGCCGCCGCCTCCGTCGTGCTGGACGCGCTGGGCTATGACACCGAAACCAAGATCCTGTCTGTGCCCGTCACCTATACCTCCATGGCTGCGGGCGACATCGATGTCTTCCTCGGCAACTGGATGCCGACCATGGAAGCCGACATCGCCCCCTACCGCGAGGACGGCACCGTCGACACCGTGCGCGCCAACCTTGAGGGCGCGAAGTACACGCTGGCCGTCAACAAGGCCGCAGCCGATTTGGGCATCACCAGCTTTGACGCCATCGCCGCCAATGCCGACGCACTCGACGGCAAGATCTATGGCATCGAGCCGGGCAACGACGGCAACCGCCTGATTCAGTCCATGATCGACGACGATGCCTTTGGCCTGAAGGAATTCGAAGTGGTCGAATCCTCCGAGCAGGGGATGCTGGCGCAGGTCGCCCGTGCCAGCCGCAAGGACGAGCCGATTGTCTTCCTCGGCTGGGAGCCGCACCCGATGAACGCCAACTTCGACCTGACCTACCTTGAGGGCGGCGACGACTTCTTCGGCCCCAACCTCGGCGGTGCGACGGTCTATACCAACACCCGCGCAGGCTTTGCCGAAGAATGCCCGAACCTCGGCAAGCTGCTGAACAACATGGAGTTCACGCTGGCCATGGAAAACGAGATCATGGGCAAGATCCTCGATGGCGGCATGGACCCCGAGGAAGCCGCGAAGGGCTGGATCAAGGCCAACCCCGAGGTGCTGGATACCTGGCTCGCCGGCGTCACCACCAAGGATGGCGATGACGCGGCCGAAGCCGCCAAGATGGCGCTGAAGTAAGAACGGCCCATAACGACGACCAAACGCGCCTGTCTCATCCGACACGGGCGCGTTTTCATATCGGGCAACGATAGATCAAGATACCAACAAGGTGCTGCGCAAGCAGGGGGACTAAGACAGATGGACTGGCTGACGGAAAACAAGATACCCATCGACGACATGGCGGAAAACGCCTTCAACTGGCTGCAGATACAGGGGGAGTGGTTCTTCGACGGGCTGTCGCTGGTGATGGAATACCTGATCGAGGCGATCCTCTGGGTTCTGCAGACCCCGCATCCGCTGATCATCATCGCCGCTTTCGCCGTGCTGACATGGGTGATCCAGCGGAACTGGAAAATCGTCGCCTTCGTGGTGCTGGGGTTCCTGTTCATCCTCAATCAGGATTACTGGGAGGAAACGACCGAAAGCCTGACGCTCGTGCTGTCGGCCTGCGTCGTCTGCATGGGCGTGGGCGTGCCCATCGGTATCGCCGCGGCGCATCGTCCCGGGCTCTATCGCTGGATGGCGCCCGTGCTCGACCTGATGCAGACGTTGCCTACCTTCGTCTACCTGATCCCGGCGATCGTCTTTTTCGGCATCGGCATGGTGCCGGGCCTTATCGCTACGGTGATTTTCGTGCTGCCCGCGCCGATCCGGCTGACGCAGCTTGGCATATCCTCGACGCCCAAGGCGCTGCTCGAAGCGGCGCAGGCCTTTGGCGCGCGGCCCCGGCAAACGCTGTGGAAGATCGAACTGCCCTATGCGTTGCCGCAGATCATGACCGGTCTCAACCAGACGATCATGCTGTCACTGTCCATGGTGGTGATCGCGGCGCTCGTGGGGGCCGACGGGCTTGGCGTGCCGGTGGTGCGCGCGCTCAACCAGGTCAACACAGGGCTGGGCTTTGAATCGGGCCTGATCATCGTGGTCGTGGCCATCATGCTGGACCGTATGCTGAGGGTGACGGGCAAATGAACAACGCAGTTGAATTCGACAATGTGAGCATCGTCTTCGGCGACAAACCCGCCAAGGCGCTGCCACTGATGGACGCGGGCGAAGACCGCCCGGAGATTCAGGAAAAGACGGGGCAGGTGCTGGGCGTGCACAATTGCTCGGTCAACGTGGCCGAGGGCGAAATCCTCGTGCTCATGGGGCTTTCGGGGTCGGGCAAGTCCACCCTGCTGCGCGCGGTCAATGCGCTCAACCCCGTGGAGCGGGGCGAGGTGCGGGTAAACGACGGCGGCCGGATGGTCGATGTCACCCATGCCGACCCGAAGACCCTGCGCCATATCCGGCAGGAGCGGGTTTCGATGGTCTTCCAGCAGTTCGGCCTGCTTCCCTGGCGGACGGTGAGGGAGAATGTCGGCCTCGGGCTGGAGCTGATGGGCGTATCCGCCAAGGAGCGCGCCGAACGGGCCGACCGTCAGCTTGAGCTTGTGGG
>NZ_LWGH01000849.1:0-3880 GCF_001635395.1 Sulfitobacter sp. HI0129
AAGCCCGTCGCGGGTTTCGTCCAGCATCCGCACCAGACCCAGCTGCTCGGCCCGGCTCGCCCTTATCCATTGTTCCAGACGGGGCACGGTACGCGGGACGATCACCGCACGCTTGTCGAAGGAAAGCACCTCGCAGAAGGTGTTGTACCCTCCCATGCAAACGACACCCTCCGCCCCGGCGAACAGTGCTTCCATGCGGCTGTCGAACCCGACGGAGCGGACGCGCCCGCCGAGCCTGTCCACGCGTGCATCGAATTCCTCTCTCACCTCGCCTGACAGGAATGGGCCGTAGACGAGCAGCGCATCGGGCGACAGGGTCAGGTCCTGTTCATAGGCGTCAAGCACGAGCGACACCATCGCGGCACCATCACCGCCGCCCCCGGGGGTCACGAGGACATAGGGGCTGTCGGGCACTTCGCCTGTGTCGACCTCTTGCCGGCGCAGGTAGCCCGTCCAATGCATCCGCGCCCGCGTCTCGGGGGCCAACGGCAGGCCTTCGGTCGGGTCATGCACGTCCCGTACGCCATAGACCCAAAGTTCATCGTAAAGTTTGTCGGCTGCCGTCACCGCCCCTTTGCGGTGCCATTCCGCGGCCAGAACCTCCGGCTCATCCAGCACGTCCCGTAGGCCCAGCACCGTCCGTGTCCGCCCGCGGATGCGCAGCCATTCCAGCGTGGGGAGCAACTCCCCCCGAAAGCCGGTGGGTTCCTTGTCGACGATCAGCAGATCGGGTTCGTATTGTTCGATAGCGGTCTGGATCAGCCCCGCCCGCAGCGATGTGGTATCGTCGATATCAAGGCCGAGCGTCTGGCTGACATAGCTGCCATCGGTCAGTTTCGTGACGCCCGGAAGGCGGATGTGATCGACGCGCTCGGGAAAGGTGAACCGCCCGGCCACCGGGGAGCCCGTCAGGATGATAGCGGATGTCGTGTCATCCTGCGCGGTCAGAGCCGTGGCGAGGGTGCGGGACCGGCGCAGATGCCCAAGACCGAACGTATCGTGGCTGTAGAACATGACCCTGCGGCGTGCCGAGCCGTCCGTTCCCTGCCTCGACCCCCATCGTCCCATCTGCCGGTCCTTTTCGTGCAACTATGTGGTGTTTGGCCGGGGCCGGCGCGCGGGATTTTTCCCGTTGATTTCTGTTTAATGGGTTCGGGCCCTCGGGGCAAACCTCCAATCGCCGGGTGCGGGAAAACAGGCTCCAATTGCAATGTGGCAGGGGGTGACTTAGCCTGACGCAACATTTTGTAGCGGGGCCTCATGCGCATCATCTATTTTCTTTGCGTAGCAGTCGCCCTTTTTCTGGGTCTTTCGGTGCAGTCGGCCAAGGCGCAGGGGCTGACCGCACTGCTGCCGGGGGCCTCGACTTCGACGGAAGAAACCGCTGATGCACCCCCCCCCGCCACCATAGAAGAAGTCATGCGCGAAGCTGCCCGCAACGGGATCGGCATTCTGGTCATCGATGCCGAGGGCAACCTGCGGCCCCCCGCCACCCCGCCCGAGGGGGCGGTGCCGCTGGATGAGGTGGTACAGGAACACTCCGCCCTCATGAACCTGCAGGACAGGGCGACCCGGTTCCGGGCGGCCCTGTTGGAGCGGCTGGTGGACCTGCCCAACGCTTTCAACGAAGTGCTCTATATCCTGCGTGCCGCATCGCCTGATGGCACGCTCTGGGTTTTCGCCAAGACATTGCTCCTGAGCCTGTTGATGCTTTCCATCGGGGTGATCGCGGAACGGGAGATCTTTGCCAAGCGCATTGCGCGCAAACGTGTGCTCGCCCGGGTGAAAGAGAATCCGCAGGGTTATTCGGAGAAAATGCCCTTTCTGCTTTACCGGTTCATGCTCAGTGTTGTGGGGATCATCGTTTCCATGGTTGTGGCCTATATCGTCGGCTACAGCATTTTCGGCACGCTCGAGGATACGGCGATCCAGTTCACCGTCACGCTGATCAACATCGGCTATTTCATCTGCCGCTTCGTCGCGAGCCTGTGGCGCATGATCCTGTCGCCCTACCTGTCGCAATACCGGATCCCGGCGCTCAGTGACCGCGACGCGACGCGACTGCACCGGTGGCTTTGGATGCTGGCCACCTTCGACGTCTGCGCGATCCTGTTCGGGATCTGGATCGGTGAGCTGGGCCTGAACTACGATGTCTACGCCTTCCTCGCCTCCATGCTGTCGGCGGGGATCGTGCTGATGAACATCTTGCTGGTACTGGTCAACCGCCGGGCAATTTCGGGGGCCTTGCAGAACGGTAGGCCAATGGAAGAGTGCAGCCTGGTGACCCGGACGCTGGTGCGCATCTGGGCGCCGACGGTGATCATCTACGTCCTGTTCGCGTGGGTGGAGCTGACCTACGACCTGGTGCTGGCGAACCCCAGTTCCATACCGCTCATCGCCGGGGCCTATGGCATCCTTGTTTCGATCATCGTCGTCTACGGCGGCATTAGCTATGTGATCGAACGGTATTTTTCCCGCGCCCGGACGCTGCGGCGGCTCAATGCGCAGCGCGAAGAGGCGCTGGCCCGCAAGGCTGAAGAGCAAGGCCTTGCCGACGCTGCATCGGGTCCCCCGCCCGAAGGAGCGGCGCCCGACCCGCAGGCGGCCCGCCTGTCACAGGGCCAGCGACATTCCCTGAACAGTTTCGAGGCGCTGGCCCGGCGGGTGGCCGGTATCCTTGCCTTTGTCGCGGGGGCCTATGCCTTCTTCTATATCTGGGACAACGAAAGCGCCCGCATGGCCGAAAGCTACGCGGACCGGCTGCTCGATATCCTCGTGATCGTGTTCATCGGCTACGTTGTCTACCATGCTTTCCGCATCTGGATCGACAGCAAGATCGAGGAAGAGATCGGCGACCTTGAGGAACCGGAGCCGGGGGACGAGGGGGGCGGCTCCTCCGCGACCCGTCTGGCGACATTGCTGCCGTTGTTTCGCAACGTGGTGCTGATCGTGGTGGTGGTGACCATCCTGCTCATCGTGCTGATGGAAATCGGGGTCAATGTGGGCCCGCTCTTCGCCGGGGCAGGTATCGTGGGCATCGCCATCGGCTTTGGCAGCCAAGCACTCGTGCGCGACATCTTCGCCGGTGCGTTCTTTCTGTTCGACGATGCTTTCCGCAAGGGCGAATACCTCGATGTGGGCGGGGTGAAGGGAACGGTGGAAAAGATCTCCGTCCGGTCTTTCCAGTTGCGTCACCATCTGGGCTATCTGCACACGATTCCGTTTGGTGAACTGCAGGTTATGACCAACTTTTCACGCGACTGGGTCATGATGAAGCTGCCCCTGCGCGTCACCTATGACACCGACGTTGAAAAGGTGCGCAAGCTGATCAAGAAGCTCGGGCAGGAATTGCTGGACGATCCGGTGATCGGAGAGAATTTCATCCAGCCGCTCAAGTCACAGGGTGTGATCGAAATGCAGGACAGCGCCATGATCATCCGTGTAAAGTTCATGACCAAACCCGGCGATCAATGGCTGGTGCGCAAGCGTGTATACGAAGAGATCCGCGCCCTGTTCGAGCGCGAGGGCATCCGTTTCGCGCATCGCGAAGTCACGGTGCGGCTGGCGGACGGCAAACTGGAAGAGCTGAGCGAAGAGCAAAAGCGCGCGGTGACGGCTGCGGCGCAGGCATCATTTGAACAGGAGGAAGCGGAAGAGCCGGAAGGCCCGGTGGGGGATGACCGCTGACGCGGTTGAAGGGCGGGGGGGCAGAGCTATCTGCGGAGCAGGTTATTTCACAGCAAGGAGACAGTCGCATGTCTATTTCCCGCCGCCAGTTCTTCGTCACCTCCGCCGCCGCCGGTGGCGTCGTGACGCTTCTGCCTTATGCAGCCCTTGCCGCCGCACATACCGGCAACACGTTCGAGACCGATGCCGGCGA
>NZ_LWGH01000850.1:0-4896 GCF_001635395.1 Sulfitobacter sp. HI0129
TTCCCCCGCTTGCGCGATATTGTTTCACCGATGTTTCATTCGGTTGCAAAGGTTGAATTGCGGTATCGGCTGGGGCGACTTACCTCTCTACCAACCCAGACAGTGATCTGTGAAAGACTGAGGAAGTAACCGTGCAGACGACGATCAAATCACCCATCAGCTTTGCTGGCATCGGCCTGCATTCGGGCCTGCCCGCGACGGTGACGATTCGCCCTGCGGGTGCCTATCAGGGCATCTGGTTCTCGCGTTCCGATATCGCCGTGGGCGACAGGCTGGTGCCCGCGCGCTGGGATGCGGTCAACCGTTCGCCGCTCTGCACCAAGCTGGAAAATGGCAAGGGTCTGTCGGTCTCCACCGTGGAGCATCTGATGGCCGCTCTGGCGGGCTGTGGTGTACACAACGCCATGATCGAAATTGACGGCCCCGAGGTTCCGATCCTCGATGGTTCCTCCGCGCCCTTCGTGCGGGGCATCATGCAGCGCGGCATCCGCCATCTCGATGCGCCGGTGCGCGCGTTCGAGATGCTCAAGACTGTTTCCGTCAGCGAAGGCGACGCGACCGCGACGCTGGCGCCCTCCGACGTGATGCGCATCGATTTCGAGATCGACTTCGTCGATGCGGCCATCGGGCGGCAGCGCAAATCGCTCGTGATGAACAATGGCTCCTTCGCCCGTGAACTTTGCGACAGCCGCACATTCTGCCGTCAGGCCGATGTGGTGGCGATGCAGGCCAATGGCCTCGCCCTTGGCGGGAATGCCGGTGAAAACGCCGTGGTCTTCGATGGCGACAAGGTGGTCAGCCCCGGCGGTCTGCGCCACGTGGACGAACCTGTGCGTCACAAGATGCTGGATGCGCTGGGTGACCTCGCGCTCGCCGGGGCGCCGCTGATCGGTCATTACACCGGTACCCGCGCGGGCCATTCGATGACCAACACGTTGCTGCGCAAGGTCTTCGCGACGCCCGGGGCGATCCGCATGGTCACCTGCGATGCGGAAATGGCCTCCCGCCTGCCGGGCTTCGGCCTTGCCTGGGGCGAAATCCCACAAGTTGCCTGAATCCGGGCGCTGCGGGATCGGCCCGGTGATGGCCCCCTGATATTGCGGGCCGCGATCGCCCGGGATAGACTTTCCCCGATGTAGAACGTGGCGCAGGTCGCCCCCGCGACCTGCCGCTTTGATATCGGATAGGCGTTTTGCACCATTAACTTATGTGCTAGTCAGCACCCAACTTGGCACGGGATGAATAATTCGATGAACCGCAGGATGGGTATGGGCAAAGCCGGGGGCAGTATGCGGATGAGAACGGTGGGTATGACCGCCATGCTGGCCCTGCTTGTCGCTTGCGGCGGTCGGGACGCGGGCCGGACAACCAACAGCTTTTTCAACCCACAGGAAATCCCGCTGGAGACCTATACCGCGGAACAGATTTTCGAACGGGGGGAGTTCGAACTGCAACGCCGCCAGCCGGATGAGGCCGCCTTCTATTTCGCCGAGATCGAGCGGATCTATCCCTATTCGGAATGGGCCAAGCGCGCGCTGATCATGCAGGCCTTTGCCTATCATCAGGATCAGGACTATCCCAACAGCCGCTCCGCGGCCCAGCGGTTCATCGACTTCTTTCCCGATGACGACGACGCGGCCTATGCGCAATATCTCCTCGCGCTCAGCTATTATGACCAGATCGACGAAGTCGGGCGGGATCAGGGGCTCACCTTTCAGGCCCTTCAGGCCCTGCGCGCCGTGATCGAGAATTATCCCGACAGCGACTATGCCCGCTCGGCCATCCTGAAGTTCGACCTCGCCTTCGACCATCTGGCGGCGAAGGAGATGGAGATCGGGCGCTATTACCTGCGGCGTGACCATTTCCCCGCCGCCATCAACCGGTTCCGCGTGGTGGTGGAGGAATTCCAGACCACCACCCATACCGCAGAGGCCCTGCACCGGCTGGTGGAATCCTACCTCAGCCTCGGCCTCACGGCCGAAGCGCAGACGGCGGGCGCCATTCTGGGGCATAACTACCGCTCCACCGAATGGTATGAGGACAGCTACCGTTTGCTGACGGGCCGGGGGCTGACGCTGACCTCCATCGGGGACAACTGGCTGAGCGCGATCTATCGCCAGACCATCAAGGGCGAGTGGTTGTAACGGTAGGGTCGGCGATGCGACGGACCCACGGAAGGCTTGTATGCTGCGCGGTCTAGACATTTCGGACATGCTGATCATCAGCCGGCTGGAGCTGCGCTTCGAGCCGGGCCTGAACGTGCTGACCGGCGAGACGGGCGCGGGCAAATCCATCCTGCTGGATTCTCTCGGCTTCGTGCTGGGCTGGCGGGGGCGGGCCGATCTGGTGCGGCAGGGCGCCGCGCAGGGGGAGGTCACCGCCTGGTTCGACCTGCCGCCGGATCACGCCGCCCATGCCGTTCTGGAAGAAGCCGGGCTGCCGGGGGGAGACGAACTGATCCTGCGGCGGGTCAACAGCGGCGACGGGCGCAAGACCGCCTGGGTCAACGACCGCCGCGCATCGGGCGAAGTGCTGCGCGCGCTGTCGGAAACGCTGGTGGAACTGCATGGCCAGCACGATGATCGGGGGCTGCTGAACCCCCGGGGCCACCGCGCCATTCTCGATGATTTCGCGGGCAACAGGACCCTGCTGGACGAAACGCGCGCCGCTTGGTCAAACCTGGGTGCTGCCCGGCGCAGGCAGGAAGAGGCGACCGCTGCGCGGGAGGCGATCCGCGCGGAAGAGGAATACCTGCGCCATGCGGTGGCGGAACTGGACAAGCTCGATCCGCAACCGGGTGAGGAAGAGGCGCTGGACACCCGCCGCCGCCTGATGCAGGGGGCGGAGAAGATCCGTTCCGACGTCGCCCATGCCTATGAACTGATGGGCCAGAACGGGGCGGAGGCCGCGATGGGCGACGCGCTGCGCTGGCTCGACGGTGTGGCGCATAAGGCCGAAGGCGCGCTCGAAGCGCCGATGGCGGCACTGGGCCGCGCCATGGTGGAGCTGGACGAAGCCATGAGCGGCATCGCCGATGCGATCGACGGCATGTCGTTCGACCCGATCGATCTGGAAGTGACCGAAGAGCGGCTCTTTGCCATTCGCGGTCTTGCCCGCAAACACGATGTCCCGGCGGATCAGTTGCCGGATTTTGCGGCCACCCTCCGGGGTCGGCTGGATGCGCTGGACGCCAGCGAAAGCGAGGCAGCGGCACTGAAAGCCGAGGTCGCGGCGGCACAGGCCAGCTACGACAAGGCTGCCGAAACACTGGCTGCCGCACGGCGCGCTGCGGCCTCCCGGCTGGACAAGGCGGTTGCAGCCGAACTCGCCCCGCTGAAGATGGACCGCGCGGTCTTTGAAACGCAGATCACCGCCGAAACACCCGGCCCCGAGGGGCAGGATGCCGTATCTTTCACCGTGGCGACGAACCCCGGGGCCCCGGCGGGCCCCTTGGGCAAGATCGCTTCGGGGGGTGAACTCAGCCGGTTCCTGCTGGCATTGAAGGTCTGCCTCACCCGGGAACAGAACGGCCTTACCCTGATCTTTGACGAGATCGACCGCGGGGTGGGCGGGGCCACCGCCGATGCCGTGGGCCGCAGGCTGCAATCGCTTGCCGCGGGGGGTCAAATCCTCGTCGTGACCCATTCGCCGCAGGTCGCCGCCCTTGGTGCGCATCACTGGCGGGTGGAGAAATCCGTGAGCGACGGCATGACGACATCGAACGTGGTGCCGCTGGCACCTGCGGAGCGCATCGACGAAGTCGCGCGGATGCTGTCGGGTGACACGATCACCGATGCCGCCCGCGCGGCGGCAGAGGCCCTCCTTTCGGGGTCGGAGAGGATTGACGCCGCTCAATGACCGATCCGCAGCCCAGTTTCCTGTCCCAGCAGATCGCCCATATACGCGATGGTCTGCGGGAAGGGCTGGTGGTGATCCGGCAGAAAGGGCCGAGCAAGGTCACCTTCTGGTTCATCGCGCTTGTCATCGGTATCGCGGCGGGCTTCGCGGCGCTGTTCTTCCGCAAGGGCATCGACTGGCTTCAGGCGCTGCTCTACGGCACGGAAGACCCGCAGCGGCTGCATACCTTTCTGACCGGTCTCAGCTGGTACTGGATCGTCATCATCCCGACGGTAGGCGGGCTGGTTGTCGGGCTGATCCTACACAAGTTCACCAAGGACGCCCGCTGCCGCAGCGTGAGTGACGTGATCCTTGGCGCCGCCATGCACGAGGGCAGGGTGGAGACACGCGCGGGCCTTGCGTCTGCTCTGGCCTCGCTCATCACTCTCGGCACCGGCGGCTCCTCCGGCCGGGAAGGCCCCGTCGTGCATCTGGCCGCCGTGATCGCCACATGGGTGAGCCGCCGGATCAACGCCGACGGCATCACGGGCCGCGACCTGCTGGGCTGCGCCGTGGCCGCCGCGGTCTCCGCCAGCTTCAACGCACCCATCGCGGGCGCGCTCTTCGCGCTTGAGGTGGTGCTGAGGCATTTTGCCGTTCACGCCTTCGCGCCCATCGTGATCGCCAGCGTCGCAGGTACGGTGATCAATCGGCTCGAATTCGGGGGGCTGACGGAATTCACCCTGCCCACCTATGGCGATTTGCAATTCTACGTGGAGCTTCCGGCCTTTCTGCTCTTGGGGCTGACCTGCGGGGTGGTGGCCGTGACCCTGATGCGCAGCATCTTCTGGGCCGAGGATTTCGGCAATCACCTGCAGGCCCGGACCCGCATCCCACGCTACCTGCGGCCCGCGGTGGCGGGCTGCGTGCTGGGGATCATCGCGCTGTGGTTTCCCCATATCATCGGCGTCGGCTATGAAACCACTTCCATGGCGCTGACCGGCCAGTTGCTGTTTCACGAGGCGGTGATCTTTGCCGTGTTCAAGGTGGCCGCCGTGG
>NZ_LWGH01000851.1:0-4974 GCF_001635395.1 Sulfitobacter sp. HI0129
GCCATGCGGATGATGGCGACGGTCGGGCCAGATTTAATGAAGGGGAGCCATTTTCTCATACTCCCCCACATAGAGCGCCCCCTACGGCCAAACAAGGCGACAGACCAAAGCTCATTCGCGGATGCGCCAGCCCGTCTTGAAAATCCACCAGATGAGACCGAGGCAGATCGCCGTGAAGGCACCGATGGCCAGAAGGCTGGTCAGGATCGGGACATCGGCGGTGTCGAAGAATGCCCAGCGGAAGCCCGAGATCAGATAAACCACCGGGTTGAACATTGAGATCACCTGCCAGACCGGCGGCAGCATGGAGATGGAGTAGAACGACCCGCCGAGAAACACGAGCGGCGTGACGATCAACAGCGGAACAAGCTGCAATTGCTCGAAGTTGCCCGCCCAGATTCCGATGATGAACCCCATGAGCGCGAAGCTGATGCAGGTGAGGATCAGAAAGGCCACCATTGCCACGGGATGGGCGATGGAGATGTCCACGAAGAAGAAGGCGGTGATCAGGATGATCGTCCCGATGAAAAGCGCCTTCGTCGCGGCGGCGCCGACATAGCCCAGCACGATCTCCAGAAAGTTGATCGGCGCGGAAAGCAGCTCGAAAATCGTACCGATGAATTTCGGAAAGTAGATGCCGAAGGACGCGTTGGAGATGCTCTGCGTGATGACCGACAGCATGATCAGCCCCGGCACGATGAAAGCCCCGTAGCTGACGCCTTCGACCTCGTCGATGCGGCTGCCGATGGCGGCGCCGAACACCACGAAGTAGAGCGACGTGGACAACACCGGAGAGATGATGCTCTGCGCGATGGTGCGGAAAAAGCGCGTCATCTCAAAAATGTAGATGGATTTGACGGCAGTCCAGTTCATGCTGCATCCTCGTGAACAAGCCCGACGAAGATGTCTTCCAGACTGCTCTGGCGGGTCACCACGTCACGCAGAACGAGCCCTTCGGCAGCGACCTTGGACAGAAGCTGCGTGATCCCGGTCCGCTCGCCGCGGGTGTCGTAGGTGTAGATCAACGCGCTGCCGTCCGGCGACAGGCTCAGCTTGTCCGATTGCAAAGCCTCCGGGATAGCGTCCAAAGGCTCGGTCAGCTGCACTTCGAGCTGCTTTTGCCCCATGCGCGCCATGAGCGCGGATTTCTCCTCCACCAGCAGCAGTTCGCCCTTTGCAATGACGCCGATGCGGTCGGCGATGGCCTCGGCTTCTTCGATATAATGGGTGGTCAGGATGATGGTCACGCCGTCCGCCTTCAGCCCTGCGACGATCTCCCACATGTCCTTGCGCAGTTCGACGTCCACGCCCGCCGTGGGTTCATCCAGAAACAGGATACGCGGTTCATGGGCCAGCGCCTTGGCGATGAGCACGCGGCGCTTCATGCCGCCCGACAGTGCCCGGATCTGACTGTCCTTCTTGTCCCAGAGCGATAGTTGCCGCAGCACCTTCTCGATATGGGCGGGATCGGCGGGTTTGCCGAACAGCCCGCGCGAGAACTGGACCGTCTTGATCACCTTCTCGAAAGGTTCGAGGTTGATTTCCTGCGGGACGAGCCCGATGAGCGACCGCGCCGCGCGGTAGTCCGCCACAGTATCATGGCCTTCCGCCGTCACAGTCCCGGCCGAGGGCATGGTGATGCCACATATGGTAGAGATCAGCGTGGTCTTGCCCGCCCCGTTCGGCCCCAGCAGCGCGAGGATTTCGCCCCGTTCGATCTGCAGGTCGACGCCTTTCAGGGCCTCGAACCCATCGTCGTATGATTTCCGCAGGCCGCGGATGTCCAGAATGGGGGGCATGGCCGTCTCCGTTGAATTGAGCGGAAGCTACACGCGATGGCGCGACAGGAACAGGCAGTTGCCTCGACGTCAGCTGTCCTTCTTGCCGAACCAGCGCCGCTTTTTCTCGTCGTCCAGCTTTTCTGTGGGGGGCTCCCCCTCGGCGGTCTCTGTACCGCCTTCGAGGGATGTCTGCAGATTGTCGAAGAACTGATCGGCCATCTTCTTGGCGAAACCGTCGATGATGCGGCTGCCAAGCTGCGCCAGCTTGCCGCCGACCTTGGCGTCGACCTCGTAGCTCAGCTCCGTACCGCCATCCTTTTCGGTCAGCCTCACCTCCGCACTGCCCTTGGCAAAGCCCGCGGCCCCTCCCTTGCCCTCGCCGGTGATTTTCAGCGCCTCGTCCTGAACGAGATCGGAAAGGGTCACATGGCCCTTGAAGGTCGCCTTCACCGGCCCGACCTTCTGCACTACGGTGGCGTCATAGCCTTCTTCGACCGAACCGCTCACGTCCTTTGCGCCCGGGACGCATTTCTGCAGCATGCCAGGGTCCAGCAAAGCGGCATAGACCTCTGCGGGGCTGGCTGCGATCTGGCGGGTATCGGACATCTGCATGGGGGGTTCCTCCGTTCGGGTTGGGGCCAACCTAGCGTAATCGCCGGGGAGCTTCCAACGACAAAGCGATGGACAGCCCCGGCACCGGTGGTAGGTCTGGCGGCATGACCTCCTCTTCCGATCCCCGTTCGGGGCGTGCGATCCTCTTCATTCTGCTGGGCATCCTCGCAATCTCCGTCAATGACCTTCTGATCAAGCAGCTTTCAGGCGGCTACCCGCTGCACCAGATCGTCTTCGCGCGCTCTGGCATCGGCATCCTGCTGACGCTGGTTATCGTGCAGATGGAGGGCGGCCTCCGCATCCTCAAGACGCGGCGGCCGATGCTGCATGCGCTGCGCGGTCTGCTGGTCGTCATCGCGAACATGACCTTCTTTCTCGCGCTCGCCGCCCTGCCGCTGGCGGATGCCACGGCGCTTTTCTTCGCGGCGCCGCTTTTCATCACGCTGCTGTCGATCCCGATCCTCGGGGAAAAGGTGGGCGCGGTTCGCCTCACCGCCGTGGCGGTGGGGTTTATGGGGGTTCTCATCATGCAGCGCCCCTGGGCGGGGAGCGAAGCGCTGGAAGCGCCCCGCATCGTGCTGCTTCTGCCGGTGGTGGCCGCGCTGACCTATGCGCTCAACCAGTTGATGACGCGCAAGCTGGGGGTGGCGTCAAAGGCATCGGCGCTGTCGGTCTATATCCAGCTCGCCTTCATCGTCGTTTCGATCCTGTTCTACGTGGTGGCGGGCGACGGGCGCTTTGCCCCCGAAAGCGGCTCCGCCTCGCTGGAGTTCCTGTTGCGGGCATGGGTCTGGCCCGCCCCGGGGGACGGTTGGGTCTTCGTTGCGCTGGGGGCGAATTCGGCGATCGTGGGCTATTGCCTCAGCCAAGCCTACCGGATCGGCGATGCGGCCACCGTCGCGCCCTTCGAATACGTCGGATTACCGCTGGCGGTATTCTGGGGCTTCGCGGTCTTCGGCGACATCCCCGATTGGGAAGTCTGGGTGGGCATCGCGCTGATCCTCGGCTCGGGGCTGTTCGTGTTCCTGCGCGAACGGCAGAAGGCGCGCTACGTCACCCACACCGATACGATACCGCATTGACCCCGGAGCAGGTACGTCAGGCGGAAACCTCGATCACGACCTTTCCGGTGGCTTCGCGACGGCGCAACAGGTCCAGCGCCTCGTTTGCCTGCTCCAGCGGCAGCACGTTGCTGACATGGGGTTTCAGGCGGCCTTCGTCGTACCATTGGAACAGCTGCGTGAAACTGTCCGTCAGGACGGAGGGCCGCAGGCGGGCATACCCGCCCCAGTAAAGCCCCAGCACCGTCAGGTTCTTGACCAGCAGAATGTTGGCGGGCACCTGCGGCACGTCACCGCTGGCAAATCCAAGCGGGATCAACCGCGCTTCTGGGTTGCAGGCGCGCAGGGCGGCCTTGAACTGATCACCGCCCACCGGGTCGTAGACCACATCGGCCCCGCCGAGCGATTTGACGAATTCGCGGATATCGCCGGTTTCGGAATCCAGCAGATGATCGGCCCCTGCCGCGCGGCAAACCTCAAGCTTTTCGGCGCCTCGGGCCACGGCGACCACTTCGGCCCCCATAACCTTGCCCAGTTCCACCGCCGTCAGGCCCACACCGCCGGAGGCGCCCAGCACCAGCAGCCGCTCCCCCGGTTTCAGATGCGCCTTGTAATCGAGCGCGACGTGACTGGTGCCATAGGCCACCAGAAAGGCCGCCGCATCGGTCATCGACATGCTGTCGGGGATCGGCACGCAGATTTCGGCAGGCAGGGCCGCATATTCCGCCAGACCGTCGAACCCGGAATAGGCCGCGACCCGCTGCCCCACCTCGAGCCCCGTCACACCATCGCCCAGCGCGGTCACCGTACCGGCCAATTCCATCCCGAGGGTGAAGGGCAGCGCGGGCTTTTCCTGATAGGTGCCCTTGATCAGCAGAAGGTCCCCAAAGTTCAGTCCGCAGGTTTCGACCTGCACCAGCACCTCGCCCGCCTTTGGCACCGGCAGTTCGAGGCTCTGCATTGCAAGTGGTTCGCCATAGCCCGTGACCCGCATCGCCCGCATCTTAAACTCCTTTGCATATTCGCGCGCAAAAGGCCCCAATCGGGCACTGATGGCAAGGGTCTTCGGAACCCGTCCAGCCACGTCACGGTTTGACCGTGAAGCACGCGCCGCAGATGGCGCTGTGCATATACAGGGTCCGGATCAGTTCATGTTCGAAGTCGTTATCGTCGGTTCCGGCCCCACCAGCCTCTATACGATTGCCGCATTGCTGGACCGTCCCGCGGGGCTGTCGATCACCGTGCTGGAGCGGGAGGAGATGAGCGGTACAGGCATGCCCTTCCGCCCGGAGGAGACCGATTCCGTCCTGCTTGCGAATATCGCCAGTATCGAGGTGCCCCCGATCTGCGAAAGCCTGCTGGACTGGATCACCGGCTTGCCGGATGCGGTGCTGTCGCATCTGGGCATCTCTGAGGATGACCTTCACGAAAGGCATTTCTTCCCGCGCATCCTGCTGGGCGCCTATCTGCGCAGCCAGTTGGGGCGTCTGGCCGATCTGGCGGAGGAACGCGGCCACCGG
>NZ_LWGH01000852.1:0-4172 GCF_001635395.1 Sulfitobacter sp. HI0129
AAAGAGGAAATTATCCATGGATGCGCTGTTTTCCGAGCTGACGAGCTTTGCCCGCGACGCCGGAGAGGCCAAGATCATCGGCGAAGTCAGCGCCATTACCGGGATCACGCTCACGGCCATCGGCCTCGAACGGGTGCTCGGGATCGGGCAGCGCTGCATCGTGCGCGGCTCTGCCGGGCCGGTGCGGGCAGAGGTCGTGGGCATCGGATCGCGCGGGACGGAACTGCTGCCCTTTGGCTCATGGCGCGGGGTGTCCGCCGGTGACGCGGTGGAGGTCGACCCCGGGCGCGACGTGATCCGCCCCACCGAAAGCTGGAAGGGTCGCGTGATCAACGCGGCAGCCGAACCGCTCGACGGGCGCGGCCATCTGTCGGAGGGGGACATGCCCTTTCCACTGCGGGCCAGCCCGCCCGGCGCCTTCGACCGCAAGCGCATCGGCCCAAAGCTTGCCACGCAGGTTCGTGCGCTGGATATTTTCACGCCGCTCTGCACGGGCCAGCGGCTTGGCATTTTCGCAGGCTCGGGCGTGGGTAAATCGACGCTGATGGCAATGCTCGCGCGTTATACTGAATGCGATGTGGTGGTCATGGCACTGGTGGGCGAGCGCGGGCGCGAAGTGCAGGACTTCATCGCCTCTGACCTTGGCCCCGAGGGCATGAAGAAGGCGGTGCTCGTCGTCGCTACGGGGGATGAGCCGCCGCTCACCCGTCGGCAGGCCGCATGGACTGCCATGGCCGTGGCGGAATACTTCCGCGATCAGGGTCAGCATGTATTGCTACTGATGGACAGCGTGACGCGCTTTGCCATGGCCCAGCGGGAAATCGGCCTCGCCTCGCGCGAACCGCCCACCGCGAAGGGCTATCCGCCTACCGTCTTTTCGGAATTGCCGCAAATGCTGGAACGCGCCGGCCCCGGCCCCCACGGCAAGGGCGACATCACCGCAATTTTCACCGTGCTCGTGGACGGGGACGACATGAACGACCCCATCGCAGACGCGGTGCGCGGCATCACCGACGGGCATATCGTGCTGGACCGGCGTATCGCCGAGCGCGGGCGCTATCCCGCCATCGACCTGCTCGCCAGCGTGTCGCGCACGCTGCCGGATTGCCACAACGAGGTGGAATATACCTTGCTCACCGCCGCGCACCGGGCGTTGGCGGCCCATGCGGATATGGAGGAACTGATACGCATCGGGGCCTACAGGAACGGTTCCAACGCGGAACTCGACCGCGCGATCGCCTTTGCAGGCCCATGCGAAACCTTCCTTTCACAGCGCAAGAGTGAGCAGACGACGCCGCAGGAGGCTTTCGCGCAGGTCGCCGGCATGCTGGACAGCGCGGGCATCAGGCCGGGTTAGGGCGCGGGACAAACGGCAAGCAATCGCATGATTTTCAGTACAAAAACGTACACAGGTTCACTGACCCTTCTAATGCGTGCAGGCCACACCCTATACTCAGCCTGTCGGGATTGAACGAGCAGGGCGACCTCGATCGAGAGACGCGATGGTGCTCTCGCCCCAATTGCGAGAGTGATTTCATGCCCCGGCGTTTCGAATGTCCCCCCGGACGCCCCAATCTTTTGTTCACCTTGTCTCATGAAGATTTGGCGGCGCTAGAGCCGCATCTTTCAGATGTCGCGCTGCCCAAGGGGTTTTCTATCGAAAGGCCCGGCGCACCTGTCGAGATAGTTTATTTCCTTTGTTCGGGCGTCGGTTCGACCGTCGCGGTTAGCCCGGGAGGGCGGCGGCTGGAAACGGCGCTTTTCGGATGCGAAGGCATGTCGGGTACCTCCGTCGTTCTTCGCGCGGGGCAAAGCACGCATGAGACGTTCATGCAGGTCGCCGGAGAAGGCCGGGCAGTGGAGGCGGGAAAGCTCGAAGAGTTGTTGGACCTGCACCGCACACTGAGGCACCATTTTCTGCGCTACGTTCAGGTATTGTGCACCCAGTCGTCGCAGACGGCACTGTCGAACGGGCATGGCAAGCTGGAGGAACGACTGGCTCGCTGGCTACTGATGTGCCACGACCGCAGCACGTCGGATGAGCTTCAGCTGACGCATGAATTCCTGTCCATCATGCTGGGGGTGCGCCGGGCCGGGGTAACGGTCAGCACGCATATCCTCGAAGGGAAGGGGCTTATCCGGGCCAACCGGGGGCATATTACCATCCTCGATCGCGCCGGGCTGGAGGCGGAGGCGGAGGAATCCTACGGCGTGCCCGAAGCCGAGTACGTGCGGCTGATCGGCTTCGCGCCCCACTGAGCTGGGCACCCCTTTAGGTCAGGGGATTTCCGGATCGCGCCTTGCGCGTCGGGCAAGGTCCTTGACCGCGGCGGCGATCCGGTGCGTGTCCTGAGGTTTGCGAAGGCAGGGCGCCGTGCGAAAATCTTCGGCAATTTCGTCCTGGGTGAAGGTCGTGAAGAAGGCGAAGGGGATCCCGGCCTCTTTGAGCCGACGTGCGGCGGGATAGCTCTTACCGTCCGAGAATTCGACATTCATCAAGGCAAGATCGATGGGTTTGCGGGCGATCAGCTGCATCGTTTCCGCCAGCGTGTGCGTGATGGCGGTCACCTCCAGCCCTTCCTGTTCAAGTTCGAAGGCAAGGTCGGCGGCGATCAAATGCATCTTCTCCGCCAGCAGAACGCGTAACTTTCGCTGGTTTATGCTCCGTTCACGCGCATTGGCGCGCCCGAAACCTGTCCGCCTCTCGGGAGAGTCGGACACCGAAAGCTTTGCCATCGCAAAGGCCCCCCGATGTAGAAATGTCCCCAATGAACGGATCGGCAGCGACCGCTCAGCCTTCATCTGTACCACGAAATCGCAGCCCCGCGAAGAGGAGTGCGATAACGTACTTTATTATACCGGGGGGCGTATCATGGTCCGGCTGATAACCCGGCATTTCGCAGAGAAGCCAGCGCTGGCAGCAGGCGCGATCAATCCTCGAACACGGCGATGCCCAGCCATTCGGCCACCAGCGCCGGGGTATCCACGCCTTCGATCTCCACCGTCAGCAGGTTGGTGCGCAGCATGTTGGTCGCGTTGCGCTTTTGCACTTTCTGCAGCGTGAAGCGCCCCCGCAGGCGGGAGCCTGCCTTGACCGGCGTCAAAAACCGCAGCTTGTTCATGCCGTAGTTGATGCCCATGACCTGCCCGGGCATCATGGCAAAGCAGTCATAGGCAAAGCGGCTCGCCAGCGAGAGCGTCAGGAACCCGTGCGCGATGGTGCCGCCAAAGGGCGTTTCGGCAGCGGCGCGTTCTGGATCGACGTGGATCCACTGAGTGTCATGGGTCGTTTCGGCGAAGCGGTCGATCATGGCCTGATCGACTTCGATCCAGTTCGATACGCCGACCTCGGTGCCGACCAGCTTCTCGCTCGTCTCAAGCGCTTTTTGCAATGCGGACATGGCTCCGGCTCCTTATGCAGGGTCTGCGGACACGCGCACCATGCGCTTGCCCTTGTTTTCGCCCGCGAGCAGCCCGATGAGAGCCTGCGGCGCATTTTCGAGCCCTTCAACGATGTCTTCGGTCACCTTGATCTGGCCCGCTTCGACCCAGTGGCGCAGCGCGCGGAGCGCCTTGTCGTCGTCCTGCGCGAAATCCATCACGATGAACCCTTCCATCCGCAGGCGTTTCACCACGACGACGCCGGGCAGGTTGCGCGGGCCGGTGGGGGCTTCGGTATCGTATTGACTGATCGCCCCGCAGCAGACAACGCGCCCCCGTTCGTTCATGTTGGCCAGCGCCAGTTCCAGCACGCTGCCTCCCACGTTGTCGAAATAGACGTCGACGCCATCGGGGCAGGCCTTGCGCAGGGCCTTGGCGAAACCGGGATCGCGGTAATCGACGCAGGCGTCGAAGCCGAATTCCTTTTGCACCCAGTCACATTTTTCGCTGCCGCCCGCGATGCCCACGACCCGGCAGCCGAGGTTACGCGCGATCTGCCCCACGTAGCCGCCGACGGAGCCTGCGGCCGCCGACACCAGCACCGTTTCGCCCGCGATGGGCCGCCCGACGGAGACGAGGCCGTGAAACGCCGTCTTGCCCGCGATGCCATAGACGGACATCAGGTTCGACAGTTGCGGTACTTTCGGCAGCTTCTGAACCTTGTGGGCGGGGGCGGTGATATAGTCGGACCAGGTGGCTTCCGCCGCGACGATGTCGCCCTTTTGCAGCTT
>NZ_LWGH01000853.1:0-9708 GCF_001635395.1 Sulfitobacter sp. HI0129
CTTACCCTCACCGGGCCGCTTTACATGCTGCAGGTCTATGACCGGGTGCTTGGTTCCGCTTCTGTCGAAACGCTCGTCTCGCTGACCCTGCTCATGGTGTTTCTTTACGCAACAATGGCGGTGATCGACTGGGGGCGCTGCAGGATCATGTGGTTCCTCGCTGCGGAATGGCGCCGGGGGGCCGAAGCGCGGGCCTTCGATGCGGATATGGCCGCGCACCGGGCCAATGCGCCCACAGTCGCGCTGGAGCATGTCGCGCGGGTTCATGCGACGCTCGTATCGCCTGCCGTCTTTGCGGTGCTCGATCTTCCATGGTCGCCGGTTTTCTTCGGCCTGCTGTTCGTATTCCACCCTTTGCTGGGGTGGTTGGCGCTGGGTGGGGCGCTGTTGCTGATCCTCGCCACCGGCTGTGCCCATCTGCTGACGAAAGGCGCGCGGCGCAGGGCTGCTAAGGCCGAAATACGCGCCCGCGGGCTTGTGGTTCAAGCCGGGGAAGCGCAGCCCGTGCCGACGGCGGCACGGCATTTGGGCAGCCAATGGCAGACGTGGCGGGACACTGCGGAAAGGCATCTCTGGCAGGCAAGTGCCGCAGGACTGGGCGCGCAGGCAGTGGGGCGGGCGCTGCGGCTGATGCTTCAGTCTGCCATGCTGGGTCTTGGTGCATGGCTGGCCCTGCAGGGCGCGCTGACGCCCGGCGCGATGATCGCGGGCACAATCCTGTCGGGGCGGGCCCTGGCACCTCTGGATCAACTGACAGCCAACTGGGCGATGCTGCAACAGGGCAGGCTGTCCTGGCAGGCATTGGAAGCGACGAAAAAGAACGGGGCCTCGCATCGTTCCACCTTGCCCCAGCCGTGTCCTGAGCCACCGCTGATCATGGAAAACCTCGCCCTGCGCTGGCCCGATGCCAAGATGCCCGCGCTTGTCGGGGTCAATATCGAGCTAAGAGCGGGGGAAGTTCTGGGCGTGGTCGGACCGGCAGGTGCAGGAAAGACCAGCCTTGCCTGCCTTCTGACCGGCTTGCTGCCGCCGTTGGCGGGGCGGGTATTGCTGGGGGTGGCCCCCCTGTATCGCTATGACCGGGGCGCACAGGGGTTCATCGGGAACCTGCCGCAGCATCCGCGCCTGTGGCCCGGTACGGTTGCGGAAAACATCGCGAATTTTTCATCCAATGCGGACCCGAGCCAGATTTCAAAGGCGGCCAGCCTTGTGGGCGCGGATGACATGATCCGATCCCTCCCGGAGGGATACGATACGGTGATCGGTTCGGGGGGGAGAGGGCTTTCCGCCGGGCAGATACAGCTGATTTCGCTCGCCCGCGCCTTCTATGGTGATCCGATGCTGATCGTGCTCGACGCGCCCGGCACCCATCTTGGGGAGGATGCGAAACACGCGCTGAAAAGCGCGATAGAGGCCGCCGGGGCTGACGGACGAATGGTGATCCTCCTGACGCAGCAAGTCGCGGAGGCGAAGGGCTGCGACAAGCTGCTGTTGATGTCCCGGGGTCGGCCCACGGCCTATGGCCCCGCAGAGGAGGTCCTGCGGAAGATGCCGCGTTATATCGCACCAGCCACCACACCACGGAGAGTCGTGGGGCGATGACGTGGAGTATCCCTTCGCCCCGCGCCGGTGTTCTTGTCGGAATGGGCGCTGTTCTTTTGCTTTTGATTGGAACGATCGGCTGGGGGGTCCTCGCCCGGATCGACGGCGCGGTTGTCGTTCCGGGGCAGATCGAAGTGGAGCGGGATCGTCAAATCGTACAGCATCCCGAAGGGGGGAAGGTCGCCGAACTATGGGCACGGGAAAGCGAGTTTGTGGAAAAGGGCGCTCCGCTGCTCAGGCTGGATACAACCCGGGAAGAGGCGCGTGTGAGGCATATGGATAAGCGTCTGCTGGAACTCGCCGGGCGGCAGGCGCGGCTCATTGCGGAGCGTGACGGGGCGGCGGGGATAGATTTCCCCGGCTCGCTCTCCGGGGACGGGGCCGCAGAGATACGCGAAAGCCATCAGAGATGGTTCGCCTTGCGCCGGACAGCGACGGAACAGCAGATCGCCCAGATCGTCAGGCGGCGCGCGCAGATCGAACGCCAGTTGGACGGGTTCCGCGCGCAACTCGCAGCACTGCAGCGGCAGAAGCTTCTGCTCGAAGAGGATTTGGCGAAGAAGGCGCAACTGCTCGACCGTGGTCTTGCCCCGAGCGGGAGCGTGTTGGATTTGCGGCGGGAGGCGGCTGGCATTGACGGTCAGATCGGGGCGCTCGAAGCGGCGCGGGCGGAGACGAGCGAACGCATGGTCGAGATGGATATCGAAGCGGCGCGTCTGGCCAATACGCCGCGGGAGGAGGCGGTCGCCGGGTTGCAGGAAATACGGCTCCGTTTGCTCGACCTGCAGGAGGAGCGGGCGGCACTGGCCGCGAAGATCGCTCTCGCCACCGTTCGGGCGCCGGTTGCCGGTGTCGTGAACGGATTGGAGATCCTGGGGCGGGAGGCGGTCGTCGGCGCCGCCCAGCCCATCCTCTACATCGTTCCGCAGGATCGCCCCATGCTGGTGGCGGCTCGGCTGCCGCCCCGGCATGTCGGACAGGTCTTTACCGGCCAGCATGTGCGGGTTCGGCTGAAATCGCTGGCCCATGCGGACGCCCCGGACCTGAAAGGCCGTGTGACCCGCGTTTCCGCAGCCGCCTTTGAAGACCGAAGGGCCGGGGATACCTATTATCGCGTCGATATCGCGCTTGATCCCGCGGCCCGCCAAATGCTCGACCGCCGCGGCGCGCTGCGCCCAGGGATGGCGGTGGAGGCATTCGTAAAGACCGGGCAACGCTCTCCTCTTGCCTATTTCACCGCGCCGATCACCAGTTATTTCGCCCACGCATTTCGCGAAAGTTGATGCAGCCCCTTTCGGTTCCTGCGCGCCGACGGTAGCGTCGCGCAAACTCTGCTGGCTCAGCGCAACCGAAAGGACCTCTCGATGTCATTCGCCAAACGTCTCGAAGAAATGGGCATCAGCCTGCCCGACGCGCCCGCCCCCGCGGCGAACTATGTGCCCTTCGTGCGCACGGGAAATACCGTCTATGTTTCCGGCCAGATCTCGAACGGGCCGGACGGTTTGATTACGGGCAAACTTGGCGATGATATGCAGGTGGAAGAAGGCGCCACCGCCGCGCGTACCTGCGCGCTGAGCCTGCTGGCGCAGGTGCGCGCAGCGTGTGACGGCGATCTCGACCGGTTGAAGCGCGTGGTCAAACTGACCGGCTTCGTGAATTCCACGGCGGAGTTCAAGGACCAGCCCAAGGTGATCAACGGCGCGTCCGACTTCTTCGTCGAGGCGCTGGGCGATGCCGGGCGTCACGCACGTTCCGCGGTTTCGGCCGCTTCGTTGCCGCTGGGGGTCGCGGTCGAGATCGAAGGCATCTTCGAGATCGAATGATGCTGCCGGACGGTTTTCGCCGCGTTCCATTCGCCCACCGCGCCCTGCACGATATGGCCGACGGGCGGCCCGAAAACAGCCGCGCCGCCATCGAGGCCGCGATTGATGCGGGCTACGGGATCGAGATCGACGTTCAATTGAGCGCCGATGGTGCCGCCATGGTATTTCACGATTATGCGCTGGATCGCCTTACCGATGCCACCGGCGCGGTGCGGCTCCGTTCCGCCGCTGAGCTTGGCGAAATAGGCCTGACCGGAGGTTCCGAAGGGATTCCGGGGCTTCCCGAGGTGTTGACCATGATAGCTGGCAGGGTCCCGCTGCTGATCGAGATCAAGGATCAGGATGGCGGCATGGGGCCGGATGTCGGGCTGCTCGAACAGGCTGTTGCGGGCGGGTTGCAGGACTATGACGGCGAAGTGGCCGTGATGTCGTTCAATCCGCACAGTGTCGGACTGATGGCCGATTTGGCGCCGAAGGTTGCGAGGGGCCTTGTGACAAGCGCCTATCACTACGAAGACTGGCCGCTGCCGCGTGCAACTTGTGACCGGCTGCGCGGCATTCCTGATTTCGAACGGACCGGGTCCTGTTTCATCAGCCACGAATGTGGCGATCTTTCCCGTCCGCGGGTGACGGAGCTGAGGGCGAAGGGGGCCTATGTTTCTTGTTGGACGGTACGTAGCCCGCAAGAGGCATCGATCGCTCTGGCTGCTGTGGACAACATCACGTTCGAAGGCTTTCGCCCATCCGCCGACCTGTCTGCCGCAGCGGGCTGAGGGTTGAACCCGCCCGTTCGGACCACAGATAGAGCCGGGCAGGAGCTGAAGGGGTTCAGGCGAGTGCGGTCATCGATCCTGCGGGTGGATGGCGGCATGGTGCCAAAATACAGGCCATGACAGAACAGAGCGTCGAAATCCGCGTCGTACAGCGGTTGTCCGACATTGGGCAGGAAGTCTGGGATGCCTGTGCCTGCCCCGAGGCGGCAGATGGCGCACGCCCGCGGGACCCTTTCACGACCTATCGCTTTTTGTCCGCGCTGGAAGAGTCCGGCAGCGTGGGGCAGGGCACCGGCTGGCAACCGCAATACTTGTCGGCTGCCGTTGGGGATACGGTGATCGGCGTCGCACCGCTCTATGCGAAATCGCATTCTCAGGGTGAATACATCTTCGACCACAGTTGGGCGCATGCCTATGAACGGGCAGGGGGGCGCTATTATCCCAAGCTGCAGATCGCGGTACCCCATACTCCTGCCACGGGGCGGCGTTTCCTTGTACGACCGGGTTTCAAAGAGACCGGCATGGCAGCACTTGCTCAAGGTGCCATGCAGCTCACGGACGGTAACGGGCTGTCATCGTTCCATGTCACGTTCTGTACCCGGGAGGAGGCGTCGCGCGCCGAAGAAATGGACCTTTTGGTGCGCAAATCGCAGCAGTTTCACTGGAAGAACGAGGGCTATGCGGATTTCGACGGTTTTCTTTCAACGCTGAGCTCGCGCAAACGCAAAAACATCCGCAAGGAGCGCGCACAGGCCATCACTTTCGGGGGCGAGATCGTGACCCTCACGGGGGACGAGATCGAGCCCGGGCATTGGGACGCCTTCTGGCGCTTTTATCAGGATACCGGGGCGCGCAAATGGGGCTCCCCCTACCTGACGCGGCAGTTTTTCGATCTGGCGCAGGAACGTCTGCGCGATGACATCGCGCTGGTGCTGGCGCGGCGTGATGGGCGCTGGGTCGCGGGGGCGCTGAACTTTATCGGGGCAAACGCGCTGTTTGGCCGCTACTGGGGATGCGTGGAACATCACCCCTTCCTGCATTTCGAATTGTGCTATTACAGGGCCATGGATTTCGCCATTGCCCATGATCTCGCCACGGTGGAGGCCGGCGCACAGGGGGAGCACAAGCTGGCGCGCGGCTACCTGCCCACGCCCACGTGGTCGTTGCATTGGATGCGCGATGCGGGCTTTTCCCGGGCCGTCGCGGATTACCTGCAGGCCGAACGTGCAGCCGTCGACGAGGAAATAGAGGTTTTGACGGACTACGGCCCCTTCCGTCGCAGCAATATCGAGGAACAGGAATGACCGAGAAGCTGAGCAAGGAAACACGTAAAACGGTACTGCCCCCGTTGTTCGCGACGGGATGGAAAATGGCCGAATCGCGCGACGCGATCGAAAAGACATTCAAGTTTGCGGATTTCGCGGATGCCTTCGGATGGATGACGCGCGTTGCTATTTGGGCCGAAAAGTGGGACCACCATCCGGAGTGGCGCAATGTGTACAATCGGGTCGACGTGACGCTGATTACGCATGATGTCGATGGGCTTAGCTCGCTGGATGCGAAATTGGCCCGCAAGATGGACGGCCTGACGGGGGGCGACACCGGGGCCAAGAAAGACTGACTGGAAGACGATGAACGACTGGATGAACACCGAACTCTGGCAGGGGAATACCCTCGCGGATTTGCTGACGCTTGAATTTCTGGCATCGACTTTCGGGTCGATACTCGGCGCGATCGTCATTCTCCTGCTGGGGTGGATCATCTCCTCATGGTTGCAGCACCGGGTGCAGAACCTCGGCAAGCGTAACCGGCATCTGGACGAGATGCTGTTCGATTTCCTCGCCTCCATCGTGCGCTACGTGGTCATCGGTTTCAGCGTGCTTTTCGTGCTGAATACCTTCGGGGTGCGGACGACCTCTGTCGTTGCGGTGATCGGTGCCGCCGGTCTGGCGATCGGCCTTGCGCTTCAGGGCACGCTGTCCAACGTGGCGGCGGGGGTCATGCTGATCTTCTTCCGCCCGATCAAGATCGGTGATTTCGTTGAAGTGGCGGGCGAGATGGGGACTGTGAAGCAGATCAATCTCAACTTCACGGAACTAGCGGACCTCTCAAATGTGCAGGTGATCGTGCCCAACTCGGAGGTCTGGGGCAATGTCATCACGAATTATTCGGTCAACCCCACCCGCCGTGCGGAATGGACCTTCGGCGTGGGCTATGGCGCCAACCTGAAGACCGCAGAGGATATCATCCGTGACACGATCATGGCGGACGAACGCGCCATGGCCGATCCCGCGCCCTTCATCCAGGTGACAAACCTGAACGACAGTTCCGTGGATTTCCTTGTGCGGGTCTGGTGCAATGCCAGCGATTATTTCGCCTTCAAGGCGGATATGACCCGCAAGGTGAAGGAAGCGCTGGATGACGGCGGTGTGGACATCCCGTTCCCGACGCGCACTATCGTTCAGGCCGCCGAATAACGGCATTTGGCGGCGGGGGTCGCGTGTTGACGCCCCCCCCGCCGCCGAAACTCACATGCTGGCGAGCAACGTCTCGCCACCCGAAACTTCGCAGACGCCGGGGGCCTCTTCCGGGTGGAAGAGAGTGACCTTGCCGTCATCCACCACCATTGCATAACGCTTGGACCGGGCCACGAGGCCCCGGGAGGCGGCGTCGAAGTCCATTCCGATCGCCTTGGTGAACTCTGCTGCAGCGTCGGAAAGCATGGTGATCCCCGCATCATTTGCCCCGGTGGAGTCACCCCATGCTTTCAGCACGAAAGGATCGTTGCAGGCGATACAGATGATCTCGTCCACTCCCTTGGCGTCGAACTGGTCTTTCGTGCGCACGAAGCTGGGTACATGGGCGGAATGGCAGGTCGGGGTGAAGGCCCCGGGCACGGCAAAGATAACGACCTTGCGGTCCTTCAGCTTGTCGCGCAGTTGCACCTCTTCCGGGCCTTCCGAACCCATCTGGATCAATGTTGCGTCGGGGAGCGTGTCACCCTGGGAAATCGTCATATAGCAAGCCTTTCCGTGAATTGCGTTTGCGGTTGCTCCGGATATAGGCTGTGCCGGGGCGGTAGGCTACACTAATCGAAGGACGCGAATATGCAGCACGTTGTTGTAGTGGGGGCCGGTCAGGCCGGGGCCTCCTGCGTGGCACGCCTGCGAAACAAGGGGTTTGACGGCCGCATCACGCTGATCGGTGCCGAAGCCGTACCGCCCTATCAACGCCCGCCGCTCAGCAAGGCCTACCTGCTGGGAGAGATGGCGCTGGAACGGCTCTATCTGCGTCCTGCGGCTTTCTACGATGAACAGGATATCGATCTGCGTCTCGGAACGCGGGTGCAACGGGTCGATACCGAGCGGCGCCAACTGACCTTGCCGGACGCGACATTGGACTACGACGAACTGGTGCTCACCACCGGGTCGATTCCCCGTAAGCTGCCTGATGCCATGGGGGGCGATCTGGAAGGCGTATATGTCGTGCGCGACCTTGCCGATGTGGACGCCATGGCGCCGCGGTTCGAGCAGGGCAGCCGGGTGCTGATCGTGGGCGGCGGCTATATCGGGTTGGAGGCGGCCGCCGTCGCGGCAAAGCGCGGGCTGTCCGTGACGCTGGTGGAAATGGCCGAGCGGATCCTGCAACGGGTGGCGGCCCCGGAAACGAGCGCATTCTTCCGCGATCTGCATACGCACCACGGTGTCGATATCCGCGAAGGCGTCGGGTTGGACCGGCTGCTGGGGGAGACCCATGTAACGGGCGCGCGGCTTTCAGACGGGCAGGAAGTTGGTGCCGACTTCGTCATCGTGGGCGTGGGGATCCTGCCTGATACGCGTCTGGCCGAAGCGGCAGGCATTGCGATCGACAATGGCATTGCGGTCGATGCGCAGGGCCGTACTTCTGTGCCCCATGTCTGGGCCGCGGGCGATTGCACTTCTTTTCCCTATCGAGGTACGCGCATCCGGTTGGAATCCGTTCCGAACGCAATAGATCAAGCGGAGTGCGTGGCCGACAACATCCTGGGCGCGGGGCGTGATTATGTGGCCCAGCCCTGGTTCTGGTCGGACCAGTACGATGTGAAACTGCAGATCGCGGGGCTCAACACCGGGTATGACAGCGTCTATACGCGCGGGGCGGAAGAGGGCGCCCGATCCTTCTGGTATTACGGCGACGGCTGCTTGCTGGCGGTGGACGCCATGAACGATCCCCGCGGCTACATGGTGGGCAAACGGCTAATCGATGCGGGCAAGACGCCAGACCCCGATGCACTGGTAGACCCTGACACGGATCTCAAATCGCTCCTGCGCGGATGAGGATCATTGCCGGCACATATCGCGGTGTCGCGCTCGCGTCCGTCGGCAAAGGCGATGCGGAGGCGCACCTGCGCCCGACCTCTGATAGGGTGCGCGAAGCGTTGTTTTCCATGCTCACGCATCACGATGTTATCGAAAACGCCCGTGTGCTGGATCTCTTCGCCGGGACCGGGGCATTGGGGCTGGAGGCGCTTTCACGCGGTGCCGCCGAGGCGGTGTTTGTCGAGAATGGGCGCCCCGCCCAGCGGCTCATCTCGGAAAACATCGAGAAGTTGCGGTTAGAGGACAGGACGACGCTGATGCGCAGTGATGCGACCCGTCTCGCCGCATGGCCCATGGCCGCCTTCGACCTTGTGTTCCTCGATCCGCCTTATGGGCGCAATCTGGGTCAGGTGGCGTTGAACAGGGTGGCGCGGGGCGGCTGGATCGCCACCGATGCCATGGTCGTTTGGGAAGAAAATGCCCCCATGCAGGCGCTTCAGGGGTTCGAACGCATCGCGACCCGCAAGTACGGCGACACCCATGTCACCCTGCTGTGCTACAGGGCAAATGGCAATCGCGACTGACGGGGTGATCAGTCCTGCTGGTATGTGGGATGAAAGCGACCCGCGGGCGACAGCGTGAATATCTCGCAGCCATCTTCCGTGACACCGACCGAATGTTCGAACTGGGCCGACAGCGACTTGTCCCGAGTGACCGCCGTCCAGTCATCGGAGAGTGTCTTGGTTTCCGCCCGGCCAAGGTTCACCATGGGCTCGATGGTAAAGAACATTCCGGGT
This sequence comes from Sulfitobacter sp. HI0129, assembly GCF_001635395.1. NCBI lineage: Bacteria > Pseudomonadati > Pseudomonadota > Alphaproteobacteria > Rhodobacterales > Roseobacteraceae > Sulfitobacter > Sulfitobacter sp. HI0129. Next base: position 9,294 of record NZ_LWGH01000853.1, read on the forward strand.
TCTAGCATCGCCCCGGTGCCGGGGCGCCCGTAATGCAGCACATTGGGCGGGGCATGAAACACCCGACCCAGCCCATGGCCGCAGAAATCCGTGACGACGCTCATCCGGTGGCTTTCCGCATAGGTCTGGATCGCATGACCGATATCGCCGAAGGTATTCCCGGGCCGCACCGCATCGATGCCGCGCATCAGGCTGTCGTGGGTGACCTGAATGAGGCGCTCCGCCTTCCGGCTGAGTTTGCCCGCCACATACATCCGTGAGGTATCGCCGTACCAGCCATCGACGATCACGGTGACGTCGATATTGAGGATATCGCCGTCCTTCAGCTTCTTGTCGCCGGGGATGCCGTGGCAGACAACATGATTGACCGAGATGCAGCTCGCGTGGGCATATCCCTTGTAGCCGATGGTCGCCG
>NZ_LWGH01000854.1:0-4184 GCF_001635395.1 Sulfitobacter sp. HI0129
GCCGGTCGCGCGGGTGAGCGTTTCGCGGTGCGTAACTCGGGCGCGCGGGTCGTGATCGAAGGCTGCGGCAGCAATGGTTGTGAATACATGACTGGCGGTGTTGCGGTGATCCTTGGCGATATCGGTGCGAACTTCGCTGCCGGTATGACCGGCGGCATGGCCTACCTCTACGATCCGGAAGGACAGGCCCAGGCGCTGATGAACGTCGAAACGATCGTTACATGCCCGGTCACCGTGGATCACTGGACATCCGAGCTGAAGGAACTGCTGGAGCGGCATCTGAAGGAAACCGGAAGCCGCCGGGCGGGTGACATCCTGCAGCACTGGGAGACGGAGAAGGAACATTTCCTGCAGGTCTGCCCCAAGGAGATGTTGGCGCATCTTCCCGCACCCATCGGCGTCGAACGCGCCGCCGTCCCGGCAGAGTAACAACAGAGGGCGTCCCGCCATGCGGGGCGCCGTTCCCTACCTCCTCACCGAAATGACAGTTTGATATCCGGCATAGCATGCTAGCTTGCGGGTCAGGCTTGTCAGTGGAGGTATCCTATGTTGCGGTTGTGTCTTGCGTTGGTCACGGGGCTCGTCCTGTCCGGATGTGGTGATCCCGCGCCCCGCGGCGGCGGCGATATCCTCGCCATTGGCGACAGCGTGCTTTGGTGGAACGGCAACAGCGACCGCGCGATCCCCGATGTCGTCGGCAAGGTGCTTGACCGGAAGGTTGTGAACCGCGCGGTGCCGGGGGCCCAGTTCGACAACGACTCATCGTTGGCGAGTGCGGCCGGTTTCGACATCCAGCGGCAGTATCCGGGCGGGCGCTGGAACTGGATCGTGATGAACGGGGGCGCGAATGATGTCTCTTCGGATTGCGACTGCGGAGCCTGCGGCCCGGTTGTCGATGCGCTTGTCTCTGCGGACGGGCAGAGCGGCAGTATTCCGTCGTTCCTTGCGCAGCTTCGCCAGCGAAGCGGTGCCCAGATCCTGTGGATGGGATATTACGCAGGCTCGGGGAAGGGTTCCTTCGAAGGGTGCCGGGACGAGTTGGTGGAGCTCGATTCCCGCATGAACAGATTTGCCGCCGGGCGCGACTGGGCGACCTTCCGGGATGCCGAAGATGTGTTCGACAACACCAATCCGGAGAATTTCGCCTTTGACAACACGCATCCCTCGGCGCGGGGCTCTGCCGTGATCGGCACATACCTCGCGAAGGTGATCGGCCCGCGCTAGGGGCGTTCACAAAGCCGGCCGCCCGGCCTATAGCTGCCCCATGACCCGCCGCACCGTCGAGACCCGAAGCAAAAGCAAATCCGCCAAGCCGGCGAAGCGGCCCTTCGGGCGCAGGGTTACGCTGTGGGCGCTTCGGGGTGTTTCGGTGGTTTTCCTCATCGCGGTGCTTTTGGTGGTGCTGGGGGCGATCTTCAACCCGCCCACGAATGTCTACATGATGTCGGAAGCCCGCCGCCTGGGGAGCGTGGATCAGCGCTGGGTATCGCTTGACCGGATCTCACCCGAGATGCGGCGCGCGGTGGTCGCGGCGGAAGATGCGAATTTCTGCCGCCATTGGGGCTTTGACCTGCCGGCGATCCGGCGGGCGATCGAACAGGGCAGCAATCGCGGCGCTTCGACGCTGAGCCAGCAGACGGTCAAGAACGTCTACCTCTGGCATGGGCGGTCATGGCCGCGCAAAGCGATGGAGGCGCTGGCGACCCCGTTGGTCGAAGCGATCTGGACAAAGCGGCGGATACTGGAGGTCTACCTCAATATCGCGGAGTTCGACGAAGGCGTTTTCGGCGCTGAGGCGGCGGCCCGCCACTATTTCGGTATCCCCGCGTCTGATCTGTCGCGGGCACAGTCCGCACGGCTCGCCGCGATCCTGCCGGACCCGAAGGATCGCTCGGCCTCGCAGCCTTCCGGTTTCGTGCGCAGCCGCGCCGCGCAGATCGCGGATGGCGCGGCGACAATCAGCAGGGATGGCCGCGCGGATTGTTTCGAGAGTTGAATTGACTGCCTTTTCCGGGCATGGAAGTGCCCAGTCTCCATAGTTTCGGAACCTCTCATGGCTCGCCTGTTTCACGTTGCCCTGTCGCCATTCTGCCGGAAAGTCCGGCTCAGCCTCGCCGAGAAGAAGATCGAGGTTGAGCTGGTCGAAGAACGGTACTGGGAAGCGGATGCGGATTTTCTTCGGCGCAACCCGGCAGGCAAGGTGCCCGTCCTGCGGCTCGATGGGATCATGATGTCCGAAAGCGGGCCGATCTGCGAATATATCGAAGAGACCCGTCCTGAGCCCAGCCTGCTGCCCCGCGATCCGCTCCAACGGCTGGAGGCCCGCCGCCTCGTGAACTGGTTCGACGACAAGTTTCATCATGAAGTGACGTCGAAACTGCTCTACGAGCGGGTCAATAAGAAGATGATGAAGATGGGCTATCCCGACAGCAGCAACGTGAAATCCGGTGCCAAGGCGATCAAGTATCACCTCGATTACATGGGTTGGTTGCTCGATCACCGCCGCTGGCTGGCGGGCGATGTCATGACCCTTGCGGATTTCGCGGCGGCGGCGCATCTGTCCTCGCTCGACTACATCTCGGACGTGGACTGGAATCGGAACAGCAGCGTCAAGGACTGGTACGCCAAGATCAAATCGCGCCCCGCGTTCCGGTCCATCCTTGCGGATCAGGTGCCGGGCTTTCCGCCGCCCCTGCATTACAACAATCTGGATTTCTGACGCAGCCCGCGCCGGGTTTTCGCGCCCGGCGCCCGGAAGGTATTCTTGACCGAAAGTAGCCAAGACCTGAAAGCCCGCATTGTCGCCCGCGCCCGGGGCGAAGGTTTCGTGGCCTGCCGCATGTGCAGACCCGATGCGGCGCCAGAGGCGGCAGAGCGCCTGCGCGACTACGTGGGCGGCGGCTATCATGGGCAGATGACGTGGCTCGCCGATCGCATGACATGGCGCGGGGACCCCGGCGCGCTCTGGCCCGAAGCACGCACGATCATCATGCTGGCCGAAAGTTATGCGCCGGTGCATGACCCATTGGACACGCTCACCGCTACCGAAAGGGGAGCGATTTCCGTCTATGCCCAAGGGCGCGATTACCACGATGTGGTGAAGAAACGGCTGAAGCGTCTGGGGCGCTGGCTGGTGGAGGAAACAGGATGCGAGATCAAGGTTTTCGTGGATACCGCACCGGTCTCCGAAAAGGCGCTTGCCCAGGCGGCGGGGCTGGGGTGGCAGGGCAAGCACAGCAACCTGCTGAGCCGCGATTTCGGGAACTGGGTCTTTCTGGGGGCCATATTCACCACGCTGGACCTGCCGCCCGACGCTACTGAAGCCGACCATTGCGGATCCTGCCGGGCATGTCTGGATGTATGCCCCACGCAGGCTTTCGTCGGTCCCTACAAGCTGGATGCCCGGCGCTGCATTTCCTATCTGACGATCGAACATAAAGGGCCGGTGGACCCTGAACTGCGGGCGAAAATGGGCAATCGCATTTACGGCTGCGATGATTGCCTCGCCGTCTGTCCCTGGAACAAGTTCGCGGTGCCGAGCAGCGATGAACGCTATCTCGGCCGCCATCGGGAGCCCGCCGATCTGGCGGAACTCGCCGGTCTGGACGATGCGCGGTTTCGGCAACGATTTTCCGGCTCCCCCATAAAGAGGATCGGGCGTGACCGTTTTGTTCGCAATGTGCTCTATGCCATCGGAAACTCCGGTGCGCCGCGGCTCAGGGCTGCTGCGTCGGCACTGCTTTGCGATCCGGACCCCACGGTGGCGGATGCCGCCCGCTGGGCCTGCAAACGGCTGGATGCCGTGAAATACCCCGCATGAACGAAAGGTTGCCTGCATGACGATCCTGTTAGGAGTGGACACAGGGGGCACCTATACCGATGCCGTCCTGCTCCGGGATGAGGAGGAGGTGATCGCCTCTGCAAAGGCGCTGACCACGCGCCATGATCTGTCCATCGGGGTCGGCGCCGCGGTGCGGGCCGTATTGGCCGAAGCGGAAATCCCGCCGGAGGACGTTTCGTTGGCTTCCCTGTCGACGACCCTGGCGACCAATGCCTTGGTCGAGGGGCAGGGCGGGCGTGTGGCGCTGGTCTACATCGGGTTCAAGGAACGGGATCTGGATGCGCATGGCCTCAGGGAAGCGCTGCGGGGGGAGCCATATATCGTGCTGGCCGGGGGGCACGAT
>NZ_LWGH01000855.1:0-1717 GCF_001635395.1 Sulfitobacter sp. HI0129
GCTTCTCACTCTGCAAGAGAGGGGATGAAACGGGCAGGGAAAGTACCTATCTTCCGGATACCGACCATAATGCATACCGGAGGACACCATGAGCTTGCGCATAAATGACACCATCCCCGATCTGACCGTCGAAACCGATCAGGGCAGCATGTCGCTGCACGACTGGGTCGGGGACAGCTGGGCGATCCTCTTTTCGCACCCCAAGGATTTCACCCCCGTCTGCACGACGGAGTTCGGCGCCGTGGCCCAGCTCGCCGATGAGTGGGAAAAGCGCGGCACCAAGGTCATGGGCATCTCCGTCGACGGGGTGGAAGACCACAAGAAGTGGAAGAACGACATCAAGTCGGTTTCGGGCGCTGAACCGAATTTCCCCATTATCGCAGATGACGGGCTGGAGGTTGCGAAGGCCTTCGACATGCTGCCTGCCGATGCCTATCTGCCCGACGGGCGTACCCCGAACGATAGCGCGACCGTGCGCGCGGTCTTCATCATCGGGCCTGACAAGCAGTTGAAGCTGAGCATGACCTATCCGATGACGGTGGGCCGTAACTTCGCCGAGATCCTGCGCGCGCTGGACGGTCTGCAAACCTCCACCGGCAAGGGCGTGGCGACACCGGCAAACTGGAACGTTGGCGACGACGTCATCATTCCCGCCACCGTTTCCGATGAGGATGCGAAGGCCAAGTTCGGCTCTTTCGACAAGAAGCTGCCCTACCTGCGGACGACCGCCGCGCCGAAGTAGAGCTCAGGGCTTCTGCGGACGCAGGGCCACCTGCGCGCGGTACCATGCGCGCCGTATTTCCCGCATCGGCTTTGCGCCGGTGCGGGTTTTGCTTTGCGCGGTGGACCCCCCCAGTTCATGGGCGATTTCACGGTTACCGTTGGGCAGAATGGTGTGAACCGACTGGCCTGTGACCCAATGCATCTGCAGCCATGTGTCCACAGGCCGGTCGATCACCTCCGACGCCAAAAGCAGATGTTCCGCGGCCTTGCGTCCCACGATCTGGCAGCAGGTCTGCAAGCCGATCCGTCGCGGTAACATCAGCTGCATTTCTGCGTCAGAAGCCAGCACCGCGGCGGGATTTTCCCGGTTCTTGGGCGGCAGGCGGACGTACATCTGCGCCAATGGCTGGTCCTTCAGAAGATCGAGGGCGCGCGCGAACAACTGTTGTTCCACGGCCAGATCGTCCTCGACGATGATCGCGTGATCCAGTCCCTCCTCCACGATCTTGCGCCAGCAGCGCCGGTGGCTCTGGAACACGCCGATCTCGGCCGGGGAGAGCGGGAAGGGGTAGGGGGGGCGATGCAGATCTCCCGGGCGGGTCTGCACGCCGGCCCGTTGCGCGGGGTCGCGCCCGTCAACCGCATCCACAACCTCTGCGTCCGGCAGGTCCAGCAAGAGCCGATCCACATTCGGGCGCCGCGCGGTGCTGCCCGCCATGTGGATGATGAACGACCGCATCAGCGAAAGCGGTGGATGGCCAGCAACAGGATCATCATTCGGCGCCGGCAGACTGGGCATTGAAGGTGAACAGCTTTTCGCCCGCAATGGTATATCCATCGATCAGGCCCTGGGCCCGCGGGCCGGTCAACCAGTCCTCCAGCGCGCGGGTCGCGTCGGCTTTCACGTGGGCATGCCGCTCCGGGTTGACCGGGATATAGGCGTATTGGTTAAAAAGGATAGGATCCCCCGCAAAGACGATGTCCAGCCCCGCCT
>NZ_LWGH01000856.1:0-1646 GCF_001635395.1 Sulfitobacter sp. HI0129
CGGCGCAATGTGAATGCCCCACATGGGCGCGCTGAAGGCCGCGGCCTGCACCGGCAGCCCTTCCATCACGGCGCGCAACCCGATGGCGCCCCCCATGGAATGGGCCAGCAGGAACCACGGGCGCGGCAGGTCGAGCGCCCGCGCGGCCTGCAGCACGGCGGCCACGTCCTTCTGGTAGTCCGCGAAAAGATCGACATGCCCGACCGTGCGGTCGGGCAGCAGCCGGTCGGCGAGCCCCTGTCCGCGCCAGTCGACCGCCAGCGTGGACAGCCCCCGCGCGGCCAGTTCACCGGCGCAGGTGCCGTATTTCTCGATGTATTCGGTGCGCCCGGGGAACAGCAGCACCGTGCCTTTCGGCGCCTCTGCGGGCCAGTGCGCGACGCGGATCCTCTTGCCGTCCGATGTGTCCGCCCAGTGGGCGCTGGCGCCCGCCGGGCCGGGGTGGACATCGGTGAAGAGGGGCGCGTCGCTCAGCGGCATCAGGCGAGAACGGCCGCCAGCTTCATGGCCATGCCCATGTCGCCGTCGATCTTGAGCGCGCCGGACATGAAGGCGGAGGTGGGGTTGGTGTCGCCTTCGAGGATCGAGCGGAAGGTCTCCGCATCGGCGGACATGGTGACATCCGCGGGCTCGTCACCGGCGCGCGCGCCGTTGTCGTCCATCATGATGCAGCCTTCGCCTTCGATGTCGAACTTGGCGGTGCCGCCGATGTCCGATCCGGCCAGCTTTTCGTTCAGTACGGTGACGGCTTCGTTTACAGTATCGCTCATCTTGAACCCTTTTTCGGCATTCGGCCCCCCGGCATCTGGAATTGCGGCGCGGGCCTGTTACATTCAGGCAAGTTATGCGCATGGATTTCACCAATCTCAAACATACCGTTGCGGCACTTGCCCTCTGGGCGGGGCTTGCCGGCGGGGCCGCTGCGCAGGAAGATGCCGACGGGCTGCTGCAATCGCTGCGCACGGCCCCCCCGCAGGAGGCCGCCGCCATCAGCCGCAAGCTGGAGGCGGGCTGGCGCAAGTCAGGCTCCGCCGCGATGGACCTGTTGCTGCAACGGGGCGCGGATGCGCTGGAGGAGGGCGACTACGCGCTGGCGATCGACCATCTGACCGCGCTGACGGACCATGCGCCGGGTTTTGCCGAAGGCTGGCACCTGCGCGCGCAGGCCTATTACCGCCGGTCGCTCTACGGTCCCGCGCTGGCGGATCTGGAACGGACGCTGGCGCTCAATCCCGATCAGTACAACGCCATTTTCGGCTTCGCGACCATGGTGCAGGAATTCGGCGATTCGGCCCGGGCGGCGGCGCTTTACCGCATGGTGCTGGATCTGAACCCCCATCACGAGAACGCGCAAAAGGCGCTCGACGCGCTGCGCCGCGAGGGCATCGGGCGCAGGCTTTGATCTTTTCACTCCGCTAGAGCGAGGACGACCTGTGGCAGGGCAATCTCGGATCGTGGCCGTTCTGGGCCCGACCAATACCGGCAAGACGACCTATGCCATCGAGCGGATGCTGGCCCATCGGACCGGGGTGATCGGCCTGCCGCTGCGCCTGCTCGCCCGGGAGGTCTATGACCGGATCGTGGCCCTGCGCGGCCCGTCGGTCGTGGCGCTGGTGACGGGCGAGGAGCGGATCGTGCCGCCCCGC
>NZ_LWGH01000857.1:0-3397 GCF_001635395.1 Sulfitobacter sp. HI0129
TCAGCACGAGCCCCATCGCGATGCCGCGATCCAGCGTCGGCGAATGGTAGGTCGACGTCACCCGCCCGATCATGTTGCGCTGGCCATTCTCGTTCTCGCCCTCGCCCACGGCATAGGCCCCGTCCGGCAGGGTGCTGCCGTCGGTGGTTTCCAGCCCCACGAGCTTCCAGCGGTTGGGATCGGTCATATGCGACCGTTCCTGTGCGCGCTTGCCGAGGTAATCGTCCTTCTTTTTGGAAATCGCCCAGCCAAGGCCGAGGTCCTGCGGGATGATCGTGCCGTCGCTTTCGTCGCCGATCATGATGAAGCCCTTTTCGGCGCGCAGGATGTGCAGGCATTCGGTCCCGTAGGGCATGACACCCAGATCGTTGCCCGCGACCATCAGCGCATCCCAGAAGGCCTGCCCCTGCCCCGCATCGACCGCGATCTCGTAGCTCAATTCGCCGGAGAAGGAGATCCGGTAGACCCGGCACTGGAACCCGCCAAGAGTGCCGTCCGCCCATTCCATGAAGGCAAGCGCATCCTTGCTCACATCCATGCCGCCGAGCTTTTCGAGGCACTTGCGCGCATTGGGCCCGACCACCGCGATCTGGGCATATTGCTCCGTCACATTGGCGACATGCACCTGCCAGTCCCACCATTCGGTCTGGAGCCATTCTTCCATGTGGCCATGGATCCGATCCGCCCCGCCGGTGGTGGTATGGCAAAGCCAGGTATCATCGTCGATCCGCGCCACGACGCCGTCGTCGATGAGGAAGCCGTTTTCGGAGCACATCAACCCGTAGCGGCATTTGCCCGGTTTCAGCGTCGACATCATGTTGGTGTACATCATGTCGAGGAATTTGCCCGCGTCCGGCCCCTTGACGATGATCTTGCCCAGGGTTGAGGCATCCAGCAGGCCCAGTTTGTGCCGTGTATTGGTAACTTCGCGCATCACCGCGTCATGGGTGCTTTCACCGGCGCGGGCGTAGGCATAGGGGCGGCGCCACTGGCCGACAGGCTCCCAGACCGCGCCGTTCTTGTCATGCCAGTCGTGCATCGGTGTCCGGCGGACGGGCTGGAACACCGGGCCGCGCGCCTCGCCGCCGATGGCGCCCATCGAAATCGGATGATAGGGCGGGCGGAAGGTCGTCGTGCCCACGGCGGGAATCTCCGCGTTGAGCGTTCCGGCCAGCACTGCCAGACCGTTGATATTGCTAAGCTTTCCCTGATCTGTCGCCATGCCGAGCGTGGTGTAGCGTTTGGCGTGTTCGACCGAAACGAAGCCTTCCTGCGCGGCCAGCCGCACGTCGGAGACCTTCACGTCGTTCTGATAGTCGAGCCATGCCTTTTCGCGCAGCTTTACCCCCGCGCCCTGCGGCATCAGCCAGACCGGGGCCATCGGCGCATCCTCGCGCCGTTCCGCCACGGGGGCGGTGCTGTCCTTGGGCAGCTTGAAACCGAGGCTGGTGACAACGCCGTCGGCAGCGGCATGGGCATCGTGCAGCACGTCATCGAGCGCGAACATGCCGCTGGCGGCCCCTGCCGGGGTGACGAAACCCAGACCGTCCGCGCCCTTGGGCGCATGATCGGTATCGGGGCTGAAACAGGCATGGGCGGTATCCCAGCGCAGCTTGCCGCCGCAGTGGGACCACAGATGCACCACCGGCGACCAGCCGCCCGACATCGCGACCGCGTCGCAATTCACGCTTTCCAGCACCGCGCCTTCGCCGGCCTGGCTGCAGATATCGACGGACGTGACGCGCTTGGTGCCGTTTACCTTGGAAATCCCGTGGCCCATCAGCACCCGCACACCCAGCGCCTTGGCCTGTGCCATCAACTCGCTGTCCTGCGGCAGCACCCGCGCATCGAGGATCACCGGCACGTCCAATCCTGCGTGTTTGAGCGCGATTGCCGTCAGATAGGCATTGTCGTTGTTCGTCACGACGACCGTACGGTCCCCCACGGACACCCCGTGGTTGACCACGTAGTCGCGCACCGCAGAAGCGAGCATCACGCCGGGAATGTCGTTTCCGGCAAAGCTGAGCGGGCGCTCCAACGCGCCGGTCGCCGTGATGATATGGCCCGCCCGGATCCGCCAGAGACGGTGCCGGGGGCCCTGCTCGTCGGGCGCGTGATCGCGCAGCCGTTCGTAGCCCAGCACATAGCCGTGGTCATAGACACCCGCCCCCATGGTGCGGTTGCGCATGCGCACGTTTTCCATGGCTTCAAGTTCGGCGATGATGTCGGCCAGGTAGGTCTCCACCGGGGCGCCGTCGATGGTGCCGCCGTCGACGGGCGCGCGACCGCCCCAGTGGGCGGTCTGCTCCAGCAGCAGAACCCGCGCGCCGCTGCGCCCGGCTGTCCGCGCAGCCTCCAGCCCCGCGACCCCGCCGCCGATGACCAACACGTCACAGAAGGCATAGAAATGTTCGTAGGTATCCACGTCCCGGTCGGTGGGCGCCTTGCCCAGCCCGGCGGACTTGCGGATGATCGGTTCATAGACGTACTTCCAGAAAGCACGCGGATACATGAACGTCTTGTAGTAAAAGCCCGCCGGCAGAAAGCGCGACAGATGCTTGTTGATGGCGCCCACGTCGAATTCGAGGCTTGGCCAGTGGTTCTGGCTCTGCGCGGTCAGCCCGTCATATAGTTCGGTCGTGGTGACGCGCTGGTTCGGTTCGAACTTGCCATCGGTGCCGAGGTTCACCAGCCCATTCGGCTCCTCCGGGCCTGCCGCCACGATGCCGCGCGGGCGATGGTATTTGAACGAGCGGCCCACCAGCACCTGATCGTTGGCCAGCAGCGCGGAGGCCAGCGTATCGCCTTCGAAGCCGCGCATCTGGCGACCGTTGAAGGTGAAATCCACCGCGCGGGATTTGTTCAGCAGGCGTCCGCCTGTGGCGAGTCTGGTGCTCATGATGTCAAACCTCGGATACTGCGAAGGTGCTGTGGCCTTCGATCATGACAATTGCGGTGTGCCCGCAGCGGAGACGGCAAAGGATGAAGCCGGTCATGCCGGACGTTCCGCGGGGGACCAGCCGGGCCGGCGATCCTCGATCGTGTCCAGAATGTCCTGCGGCGGTTCGGTCGTCTGGGCGGAATAGCTGCCGAAGACTTCAAGCGTCGTGGTATCGCGGGCCACGTGGAACCACTTGCCGCAGCCATAGGCATGACGCCAGCGTTCGAAATGGACGCCTTTCGGATTCGACCGCATGAACAGGTAGCCTTCGAACTCCTCTTCTGACGAACCGGGACCGAACCGCTTCAGATGCGCCTCGCCGCCCGCGTGAAATTCCGTTTCCTCGGCGGTGACGCCGCAGTTGGGACAGGTGAGGATCAGCATGGCTGTGCTCCTATGGCTGGCATGTCGAAAGGCCGCCCTGCTCTGGCGGGCATGCGGCCACGCGAAACGCCG